>CAZOKY010000051.1:0-7253 GCA_964580705.1 Microcaldota archaeon
CTATTTAACCTTTTTATTCCTAACCCGAAACGGTGCAAAAAAACGTGCGAATACTCGTAACCGGCGCAGGCGGGCGTTTAGCCGAATACCTAATACCCTTGCTGCACAAGAAAGGTTACTCGCTGAATTTCCTGGATTACAACGCGGAACGCGTGCGCGAACGATTCAAAAAACAAATGGCGTTCCTCGCGCCAGGCGAAGACGCGACTGCGGCGCCCACCAAGGCAAGGCTGTTTCAAGCGAACTTGGCGAAAGGAGACCCCGACGACTTGACGCAAATCGACAAAGCTTGCAAGGAGTGCGATTGCGTCGTGCACCTCGCGGCGCTCGTCGACTACAACGCTCCGCGCAAAAACGTTTTCGCCGTCAACGTCAACGGCACAAAGCGCGTCCTCGACGCAGCCAAACGCGCGGGCGCGAAAAGATTCGTTTTCGCGAGTTCGACGAGCGTTTACCGTTCGCCGTGCTATCTCCCCGTCGACGAGAAGCATCCGGTTGCGCCGGCGAACGCGTACGGGCAAAGCAAAGCCGAAGCGGAGAAGCTCGTGCGCGCGAGCGGGATTCCGTACGTTATTCTGCGTTTCGCGCTCGTGTACGGCCCGGGCTTCGAAGAAGGATTCCGTTTCGTGGCGGAACAAATCAAGGAAGGAAAAATGGTTCTCATCGGCAGCGGGGAAAACCGGATTGCGTTCGTTCACGCGAGCGACGCAGCGCAAGCCTTGCTTCTCGCAATCGAGCGGCGCGAGGCGGTTAATCGCGATTTCATCATCGCGAGCGACGAAAGCATCACGCAAGAACAAGCGTTGCGCGCAATCGCGGACGCGTTAGGCGTCAAACCGCCGGACAAACGAGTGTTTAAGGAATTAGCTTACGCGGGCGCGCACTTCTCGCAGTTGAAACGGCGCGTGGGCTTGGGAAGCGGGTCGCTTTCACCCGAGAACGTGGGCACGCTGGCGGAAGACCGTTGGTACGACGTTACGAAGGCGCGCACGGTTCTAGGGTTCGAGGCGCGCGTGAAATTCGAGGACGGGTTGAACGAATTCCTGTCATCGCTCGAGAAAAAAAGTTAAAAAGTTGACTTGCCGGCGTTGGTTTGAAAGCAAGGCTGTTCAGCCTTGCTTGAACAATTCGCCTGCCACGACGCCGAACGCCGGGCGAGTGACGAAGACGCCGATGAACACGCCTAAAATCGTGCTCAACGCGAAACCGGTAACTTCAACGATTCCGCTGAGAAGCAAGGGAAGCATGCTTGCCGTCGCGACTCCCGCTACGATGAAAATCACGTAAAACGCGCGTTTGATGCGTTCGGAAGTGCCTCGTTTGCTTCCGCGTTCCTCCATTTCCTCGGGCGAACGCTTGCCGAGTAGTTCTTCAACCATGATGATTTGGTCGTCTACTCCCATGCCGATTAGCGTAATGATTCCCGCCATCGCGCTTAATTCGATGGTGCCGAACGTCCCGATTACTGCGGCGAGAATCACGACTTCGGCGATGTTGGTCGCGACTATCGGAATAACGAGTTTCACTCGCTTGTAACGCGCCACGATTACTAACGAAACCGCTATTACGGCTAGAATCAAACCGATTACGCTGTAACGCAGGAATTCGGTTCCCAGCGAGGGCGCGATGTCGTAATAACTCCCGATGACGGTAGCGACGGGGAGTTTGCCTCCGCTTAAAATGCTTTTCAATTCCTTGATTTCGCCGACCGCGTTTTTCCTCGCTTCCTCCGTCGTGTTGCCGCCCGTCGTTCCCGTAATAGAATACTGCGTTATAGTGCGCTGTTTTACGGGTTCAACGTTGAGCGAAGGCGCGGAACGCAAGCCGATTGCCTGCCAGCTTACGAGAATAGTTTCCGTCCCCGCCAAGCCGCCTCCCGACGCCGTAACCGGCTTGACTTCGCTTTCCGGTTTAACCACGAGTTTCCGCGTCGAAGTCGCGTTTCCCGCGCTTCCAGCGTTTCCGCCTGCTTCGTTAGCTTCGCTTGCTTCGCTCGCTTCCGCGGCGGTTATGAATCCTGCGGCCTTCAAATCCGAGATTATTTGCGGGTCGCTTTCCTGCAACGCGTCGCTGACGATTACGACGGAGACGTTCGAGTTCGCGTCAAGCAGTTCGTTCTTGCGCTTGCCGAAGTCTTCAGCGTAGTATAATCGTATGGGGTCGCCTTCCTTGGCGAGCGCGTCGGTCAAAACCTTTTCTCCCGACGTGAAGCCGCCTAACTCGCTTTGCTTGACTATTATTGCGGCGCGTTGCGGCCTGTCCAAAAACATGTATACGGGGTAATTCATTTTACCTTCCGCGGCTTCAGCGAACTGGTATTGCCCGTCGCCGTTGACCGCGAAGATTATCGTCCAACGCGCTTGCAACGGGTTTTCCGTCGGCTCGATTATTTCGCTTCCGCTTCCGCCTACGGCGTTCGCGAGAATTTGGGTGCCGTCAATCGCTTGCCTGCCGTCGATTATCGCTTCAAAATGCCCTTGCTCGCGCAAAATCGCTTCGACGTGCTTAATCGCGCTAGCGTCAGCGCGCGGGATTTCCACGATTATTTCTTTGTCTCCAAGCGGGCGCACGTTCGCTTGGCTCAAACCGAACTTGTTCACGCGCGCCTTGATCGTGTCCACCATGTCGCCCATCGTCGCCGCGTCCGCGCTGTGCTCGAGAGTAATCGGAATGCGCACTCCTCCTATGAACTCGATTCCGAAGTTCAAGTCGACCGTTGACGGGTTCAAGTCTTTCATGAAGACGAGGCCGAAGGCTATCGCGGTGAAGATTATCGCGAAGGCGACGCGCCTGTCCCTCAAAACTTCGTTCCAACTCAAGTTTTTTTGCACCGAACGATTTTTTACTGCACCGTTTTTATTGCAACGAACGATTTTCTTTTTTCTCCTTGCGTTCAACGAACCACAAGACTAGAGGCGCGTTGAAGCACCACGTGGCGACGAAGTCTACTACTCCGCCGCCGATGAATGCGACGAGCCCGATTTGAGTGTACGTCGGGATTTGAAGCCAGTAACCGACTAGTGCGAGCACGCCGAACGCCGCTATGCTCGTTACGTTCATCATTACAGCGACTTTCATTGCTTGAAACGCGCGCTTCGGCGCAGTGTCTTCCTTGCGCTTTAAAACGCGCACCGTCAGCAGCACGTCCGTGTCGAGCGAGAACCCGATGAGCATGAGCAACGCGGCAATCGAGGCGAGCGTCAACGGAATGCCGAACAACGCCATTGCGCCGAGAGTAATCGTTATGTCCGCGAACGCGCCGAAGATTATGGCGAGCGAAGGCGCGGCGGAACGGAATATGAAGAATATGATGACTGCGCTTAGAACGAAAGCCATCATCACGAGTTCCTGCGTTTTCGATAAAAAGAATTTGCTGAGCGAAGCGCCGATTTCCTTGAACGATGACGCTTTGACGTTCACGACGCTGCCCGCCGCCGCAATCAACCCGTCCCTGTAAGCTTGTTTCGCGTTCGAGAATTCTTCGTCCGCGATTCGCGCGGCTTCGTGCGCGTCCGCAGGCAGCGTTTTTGCGGACTTGGATTCCGTTAAAACGCGTTGCGATTCAGCGAGCAAAGCGGTTTGCGCCGCGTCGGCTCGGCCTTGCGCGTCGGCGATTGCGCTCGCGTTCGTCGCGTTTTGTTGCCAGAAAGCGAGTTCGACTTCCGCGCGGGTTAAATTAACGTCGAATTCGTGTACTCTCGTGATGCCTTCTTCGGCGCGAGTGAGCGAGTCGTCGACTGGCAGCTGGATTTCCGCGCCTTGTCCGGTCGGGTTTTGGAACGGCGTTACGTCGGCGTCTGGGTAACGCGCCGCCAGCGCGGCTTTCAGCGCTGGGACGTTGACTGCTTCGTCGGAGTAAATCGTGACGAGGAGGCCTCCTTTCAAGTCGATTCCGGATGTTACTCCTGGAGAAACGAACACGCAGTAAAGCGCCGCGGCTATGAGGATGAGCGGTATGATGAATAATTTCTTGTAGTGTTTCGACTCGTAAGGATTCGGAATCTGCAAAACCAATTCAACCCTTCAGTTGTTCAACCGTCAGCTATTCAACCCTTTACATCGTAGCGTAAAAGAGAGTAGATTATTGCGTGTCGGGTTTAAAAAACCCTTTTAACGCGCTTTTAAAAACTCTTTTTAACCGTCGCCCGCCAAATAAACTCCGCTCCTAGAAATGCAGGGGTAGCGAAGCTTGGTCAAACGCGCAGGACTCAGAATCCTGTCTCTTAGGGGTTCGAGGGTTCAAATCCCTCCCCCTGCACTATTTTAAACCTCCAACCGCGTATTATAACTCGGATATCTTTGGGAGGGAGTTTGAATTGGTGAACGTTACAATCGACTTGTTGTACCACGAGTTAATGCAAATGCGAAGGGAACTCGGGGAATTACGGGAAATGCACAGCGAAGTCCACGCCTTGAAGTACGCGCTCGTCCCGGAAGAAGAAACAACCGCAAAAGAACTCGCTGAAATCGACGCCGCCGTAAAAGAAATGAAGCAAGGCAAAGCAATTCCTTGGCGGACGGCACTCAAAAAGTAGTGTGTCCTCGCTCGCTTGGCGAAGCCCGTTTGGTGAAGTTCTCTTGTTTAACGTATTGTTGACGAACAAAGCCGTCAAGCAATGCCGTTCTCTCGAACGCGATTTGAATTCGCGCGCGCAGGAATTGTTCAAAATCTTGGAGAACACGCCGGTTCCGTTCAAGCAGTTCGACGTGCGCAAGTTAAAGGGAAGCGAAAACGATTACCGCGCGAGAATTTCGGGTTACCGCGTGGTTTACCGCGTCGACTGGCAAGCGCGGACGGTTCTCGTCGTAAAAATCGAGCGCAGGTCGGAACACACTTACGATTGACTTGTCAAAGGATTTCGGGGGTTCAAATCCCCTCCCCTGCACTAACTGGCTTTTAGTGGTGGAAAATGGTTATGCAACGCCCTCGAACGTCGTTAAAAGAAATTGTTGAAAAAAACGTTTCGGCTGCTCGCGGTCGGGGCGGGAAACCTTGCGAAGTCACGTTTTGGGAAGTAGACGGAACTCCTTTGGACAAAGTTTCGAAAGTTTTACGCGTAGACGTGCCCCGCTTTGTGAGAACTCGCTTGAAAGCAGGCAAGAAAGTAACGGTATTGGACGATGGCTGCGGATACTACGCCGACGCCATGGTGAAACTCGCTGAAAAGTATCCGCAAGCGGTTAAGGAAGGGAAACTCGAACTCCACGGACTGCACATATCGAACTATCCTGAGGCGAAGGAACGCGTCGTTTCTGGAGTAAGGATTCACAACGCCACGCCGCTTGACTTCAGGCGCCTGGGAATTCGCCCGGATTTGATTATCGACCATTGCGGAGCCATTTATCACGCTTCCGAGTCGCCATCATTACGTAGAACGTACGGCGCCGCGCTCACCGATTCTCTGGCAAAAGGCGGTTTGATGGCTTTGCTTCTTGCGGGCGTCAACCCCGAGCAGCGTAAACTTTTCGCTTCCGTAAATCCAAAAATGTGGAATATGCGAGGGGTAAACGTCAAATTAAAACACGTATACCCTGCTCCGCCTGGATACTCCCTATTCGATTCATCAGTTTTTCATATCATAAAAAGGTTTTAACCCAGTTTCTGCTTTGCGAAACTCTTGCTCGCGCGCTCGCTCCAAAAAGACGGGACTCCGTTCGCCGCGAACCCGACGAACGCGTCCGCGTAACAATAAAACAAACTCTTTCCTTCACTTGAATGTTTTTTGAATCCGGCGGCAGCCGCGTCGTACAATTCGTTGACGCGCTTTCGTTCGAAATCCCGTTGGAGGAGCGACGGTTTTTTGAACAAGAGGTAGTCGGCTTGCCGCAAGGCGTTGACTTCGATGTTCGCCGAGTTTTGCGAGACGAATAACACGCTCAAGTCTTTGTGCCGTGAAATGAATAGCAAGTCGGAGAGGAGTTTGTTCGCGCTGCTCATCGAGTCGCGCGAGCTGAACGCGATGCCTCCTTCGTCGACTAAGAGAAACGAGCCGTTCGCTACGCCGTCGAGTTCGTTCGCTTTAAGGCTGTGAATCCAGTTAGGCAGCGTTGACGCGTCGAAACCGATTGCCGCGACGCTGCGGCCTCTGGCGGCGGCGTTTTCGAGCACGCGCATTCCGAGCACGCTTTTGCCGCTGCCTCTCGCGCCGACGATGATTCCAATCGTGCTTTTGTTTTCGTAAAGGAATTCTTCGAATTCAGTGGCTGAACCGGAAACGGTTTCGACTTCACGCAACGCTTGGAACTTTGCTTCCCGCTTGCTTCTCGACGCTTTGGCGTTCGTGTTTTTCGCGGCTTCAACGCTTTTCCCTGCGAGCCACTTGACGCCGTTGAAACCTAGTTTAGCTCCAGTCTTGGCTCCAGTCCAACCGATTTTTGCCGCGGCTTTGACTCCGAGCCAAGAGTATTTGCCGACTGTGCCGAGAACGCGCCGCGCCAAACTCTTCTTTTTCCCGCGTTTCTTGCTCATTTTTGCTCTTTTCTCGCTTACTTCTTGCTCACGCGGTTAGTAGTGCAGCCGTGCTTTTATTGGATTGCGTTTTAACTTCGTTGTGAACGGTTTTTCCCGTTTTCCGGAAATCGATGCGGCGCGAGGCGCAGCCGTCGTCGCAATGCTGCTCTTCAACTGGCAGTTCGCGCTCGCGTTTTACGGGTTTTACTCTTTCGACGTTTACTCGGGTTTCTGGTTTTGGTTCGCGCGTGTAGTAGGCGCCGCTTTTCTCTTCATCGCGGGCGCTTCGCTTTGGCTGAGCTTGAGCTTGCGGCGCAAGAGCGAGAGCGAAGCGCTGCTGCACGCCGCGAAAATCTTTTGTTTGGGTTTGGCGATAACTGCGGTGACTTGGCTCGTGATTCCGCGCGGGTTCGTCGCGTTCGGGATTCTTCACTGCATCGGTTTGTCGTTGCTGCTGGCGATTCCGCTGGTTCAAGTAAAGCCCAAAATCCTGGTTTTCCTGGGTTTGACGGTAATCGCTGCGGGCGTAGTCTTGAACGACTTGACTTTTTCTTTTACGTGGTTGTTGTGGCTAGGCTTCGTTCCAACGGGTTTTCACTCGATTGATTTTTTTCCGCTTGCGCCTTGGTTCGGCTTCGCGTTGTTAGGCGTTGCGTTCGCTAAAAAGTTTTACGATAAAGCCAAAGAAAGCGCCGTCAATCAAAAACCCGATGGTAAAACCGGTTGGACTAGAGTCATTACTGGGGTTTGCGTTTCCTCGGCAGGCACTCGCTAGCGGTTTACTTGCTGCACCAGCCGGTTT
>CAZOKY010000052.1:0-7187 GCA_964580705.1 Microcaldota archaeon
AGTATCTCGGCGAGGCAGTGCGTTTCAAGAAAATCGGTTCTCGCAGCGACAGGCTGAGCGGTTGAATAAAAATGAGTAAAAATAAAAAAACAAGAAAAATCGTTTTCGTTACGAGCAACGGCGGAAAACTGCGCGAGGCGCGCGGCGTTCTCGAACCGTTAGGAATCCAGGTCACCGGCAAGGGGCTTCACTTGGAGGAACCGCAGACGGACGACGTGCGCGCGATAGCGCTCGCTAAAGCCAGTCAAGCCCTCAAAGCCGTGAAAGCGCCCGTCATCGTCGAGGACACGGGAATCTTTTTCGAGGCGTGCAGGAATTTTCCGGGGGCGTACGCGCGTCCGTTCGTTACCGGCGTCGGACTCGAAGGCGTCTTGAGGCTTTTGAACGGAAGCAAAGTGAAGCGCACAACGTTCTTCCAGTCTATCGTCGCGTTCGCCGCGCCGAAAGCCAAACCCAAAGTTTTCATAGGGCGCTGTTACGGCGTAATAACGAAAAAACGGAAGGGGAAAGCGCATCACGCGCGCTTGCCTTATGACGAAATATTCGTGCCGAAAGGGTTTTCCAAAACTTTTGCCGAGATGAGCGTGGCGGAAAAAGCGCGGTTGTCGCACAGGGCGAAAGCGTTGCGCGCTTTCGGGAAATGGTTTGCGGGAAAAAAGTGAATCAAGCGAGTTGAAAGGAACAATGATGAGGGAAAAAGGGCGTTACCTGCAATTGCGCGTCGAATCCGCGGCGCCCGTTACCGCGAGGGACGCGAAGTATTTGCTTTACTCGGCGGCGATGGATTTCTTCGGCGAAGCCGGCGCGGCGCGTTCGCGGTTGCGTTGGAAGGAATTTAACGAGAAAACGCAGCGCGGCATCGCGCGTTGCTCGCTTGCTGCGCTTGAGGAAACGATTGCGGCGATTGCGCTAAAGAGGTTTTGGCAGGGAAAGGACGTCGCGCTGCGCATCGAGAAACTCAGCGGCGCCATATGCAAACTGCCTGCAGCTCGCGTTTAAACGCATTTAAAATATTCGTTGGTTTAATCGAGCCGTGGAGTCGTGGTTTTTATGGTGAAGAAAAAAGTTCGGCAAGCAAAAACAATCGAATTCGTGTTGACTGGTGGAACAATAGACGCTTACTTCGACGGGATTCGCGACGCGATTATTCCGAACAAGCACTCGCAAATTCCTTCTTTCATCAAAAGTTTGAAGCTGAAGGAAAAACTGGTTTTCAAAGAGCTTTTCATGAAGGACAGCCGCGCTTTAACGCTTAAGGATTTGAAGAAAATCTCGGACGTGATTCAAAAAAGCGGTTGCGAGAAAATAATCGTGACGCACGGCACTTACACTATGGACGTTACTGCAAAGTTCGTTGAATCGCGTTTGAAGCAATCAGGCAAAGCATTGGGTAAAACGGTGGTCTTTACCGGTTCCATGATTCCGTTGATTGGTTTTTCCCCTTCCGACGCTCCTTTCAACTTGGGTTTCGCTTTAGCGAAAGTTAACGAGTTGCCGTGCGGCGTTTACGTTTGCATGAACGGCCGCGTTTTTTCAGCGGCGGAAGCGGCGAAAATCGTTGGCGAAGGCAGGTTCGTTTCGGTTTTCGGTTGAGCCCCGCAAAACAAAGGAATAAAAAGGCTTTTTTGGAAAATAACTGCGGTTAAGAGAAAAGGAAAAGCGTTTTTTCGTTTTCGGGCTGGCTCGCCGTTTCGAGTACCGAACACGCTGATTCGGCTTTTTAATTCGTTTTCAGTGTTTAGTTCACGGGTTATCGCGGGTTCGTGCGGACGCGTGCGGGGCTCGCGGACATTATGTTCGTTTGAAATCGAGTAATAAATCGAGTAATTGTTGAGTTTAGAGGTGGTTTGAAAGTGTATCCTCCGAGTCAAGCAGCTTACGATCGAGCAATCACCGTATTCTCGCCGGACGGCAGGCTCTTCCAAGTAGAATACGCGCGGGAAGCCGTGAAGACGGGAAGCACGAGCGTCGGCTTAGTCTGCAAGGACGGCGCCGTTCTCGTAGCGCACAAGCGCGTCACGAGCAACCTCGTCGTCGGCGAGTCGCACGAAAAAATCTATCAAATCGATTCCCACATGGCGGCGTCGAGTTCGGGGCTCGTGGCTGACGCGCGCAAACTCATTGATTTCGCTCGCTTGGAATCACAAAAACACCGTCTAACGTACGACGAAGCAATCACGGTTGAAACGCTGGCGAAAGAACTCGGGGACCACATTCAGGTTTTCACTCAGTACGCGGGCGTGCGGCCGTATGGCGTTTCGCTGCTCATCGCCGGAGTTGATGCAACTCCTCATCTTTTCGAGACGGATCCGAGCGGCGCGCTTTTCGAGTACAAGGCGAGCGCAATCGGTTCCGGAAAAAAGGCGGTGGAAGAGTTTTTCGAGAAAGAATACCGCGACGGTTTGTCGTTGCAGGACGGGGTGAAGCTCGCGCTTCGCGCGTTGAAGAAAGGCGTCGAGGAAAAGCTGGTTCCCAACATCGTTGACGTAACCGTCATAACGCTTTCAGACCGCAAAGTGCGCGTTCTCAGCGCGAACGAAGTCGCCGGCTACTTGAACGACAACGCGGGCGGCAGCGTAGCAAGCGGCGGAAGCTCGACGGAAAAACAGGACAAGCCAGAGAAGCCTTTCAAGCAGGAAAAAAAGAAATGAAGTGAGTGAATTGAGCGGAATCGAAAACACGATTGTGGCGCGTTACGAGAAAGCCGGCGAAAAATTCGAAGTCCTCGTCGACCCGAAAACGAGTTACGAGTACAAGATCGGCGTGCGCAAGACTCTAGACAACGTTCTCCTCGCGGACGAGATTTTCGTTGACGCGCGAAAAGGCGAGCGCGCGAGCGCCGCCGCCGTAAAGAAAGCGTTCGGAACGAACGACGTTTACGAAGTCGCCAAAAAGATTTTCGCCGACGGAGAATTACAGATTACTACGGACCAACGACGCAAACTGACGGAGGAAAAACGCGCGCGCATCGTCGCAGTCATCGCACGCACCGCAGTCGACCCGCGCACTCACGCGCCGCACCCGCCGCAGCGCATCGAAAAAGCGATGGCGGAAGCGCGCGTGCACATCGATGCTTTCAAGAGCGCGGAGGAGCAGGCGCCGAAAATCATGGAGGAGTTGCGCGAAATCATTCCCATCAGCATCGAAAACGCGCGCATTGCGGTGAAAATGAGCGCGGAACACGCCGCGAGGGCGTACGGTTTCTTGAAGGAGTACGGGATGCAGCGCGAGGAGTGGGCGAACGACGGTTCGTTGTTGTGCGTGTGCGAATTCCCTGCGGGTTTGCAAGGAGAGTTTTCGGAGAAAATAAACAAGCTTACTGCGGGGCAGGCGCAGACGAAGCTTTTGAGGTAACGCCCGCATTATTTCGCGTTTTCGGATTTCGATTTTAAGTTTTGCGTTTTTGGAGGTTGTTTGAAAATGGATTTTGATTTCGGCGGCGATTCGCAAGCCGAAGAACGCGGCGCGGCAAACGCTGCGAACGCTGCGAATGCTGCGAACGCGGCGGGCGGAACGCGAGTCGTCCGCGGAGCGCGTTGCGAGCGCCGCATCGTTTTGCCTGGAGAAAAGATTTTTCCTGACGCGAGGCGCACGCAAGGCGCGCTCGTTGAAAACGGCGCGACCGTCGCGAGCGTCATAGGCTTCGTGGAAGGCGACAAGTTCGTTCCGTTGAAGGGCTACTATCTGCCGCGGACTGGGGATTACGTCATCGGCATAGTGAAAGACCAGCGTTTCAGCGGTTACTTGCTCGACATCAATTCCGCGTATGAAGGGAGTTTGAGCACTAAAGAGACGCGTGAAGAATTCGAGCTCGGCGACGTCGTTTCTGCTGAAGTCGTGGAAGTCAACGAGGTTCACGACGCTACGCTTGGGAGGCCGCGCAAGTTGTTCGACGGCGAGATTTTGGAAATCGTTTCCGTCAAGGTTCCACGCGTCATCGGCCGCGCCGGCTCGATGCTCGCGATAATCAAGCAGTACACGCGTACGGAAGTCAGCGTGGGCAAGAACGGACGCCTTTACCTTAAAGGCGGCAACACGGCGCTCGCGAGCTTGGCGATACTGAAAATATGCGAGGAAGCGCACGTTTCGGGTCTCACGGACCGCGTTACCGCGTTTTTGCGGGAGGAAGCGGCGAAGAACGGCGGGATTCCTGAAGCTCCCGCGTCCGCTGCGCCCGGCGCGTCCGGAGCGGAAAACGGTTCGCTTGAAAGCGAGTTCGACAACCCGCGCGGCGCGCGCCGAGGGCAGGATTCAGGAGCGGGGAATTTCGGGGGTTCGCAGCACGAACGCTTCGAAAAAACGTTTTAAGAAAATTGAAAAAAATTGAAAAAAAAGAAAAATCGGAATCGCGTTTGAATGAAAAGGTGAAAAACAAGAATGCAGACGAAAATCGACGAGCGAACGAAGATCAAGAACGGAAAACGGTGCGACGGACGCGCCATCGACGACTTGCGCCCGATAACAATCAAGGCGGGCGTGCTCGATAACGCGGACGGCAGCGCTCTAGTCGAGTGGGGGCGCAACAAAGTTTTGTCCGCGGTTTACGGCCCCCGAGAAGTGCTCCCTAAGCATTTGACGAACCCGTACAAAGCGATTTTCAGCTGCCGCTACATCATGGCTCCTTTCTCGGGGCAGGAAGAACACGGCAGGGCGGGGCCGAACCGCCGTTCAATCGAAATCAGCAAGGTTGCCCGCCACGTGTTCGAAAGCGTGGTTCTCGTCGAGCAATTTCCGAAGACGATGATTGAAGTATACATGGACGTTCTTCAAAGCGACGGCGGCACGCGCATCGCGGGCATAACCGCAGCTGCCGTAGCGCTCGCTGACGCGGGAATTCCCATGCGCGACATTCCTTGCGGAGTCAGCGTCGGCAAAATCGACGGCACCATGGTTCTCGACTTGAACAAGGACGAGGACAACTTCGGGCAAAGCGACATGCCTTTCGTGTTCGCTCCGCGCACGGGAGAAATCTTGATGTACCAAATGGACGGCTTGCTTTCGAAAGAGGAAATCGCGGAAGGCCTCCGCCTCGCGCGCGGCGCAGTAGAAAAAATTCACGGCTTGCAGGTAGCGGCGTTGAAGGAAAAATACGCGCTGGTTTCCGATGGATGCGAATCGTCTCCGTCCGCCCAAAACGGCAACGGAACGAACGGCGGCGCTTTAGGCGCAGGAGCGGATTCTCCGAAAGACGGAAATTACGTTTAAACAGGGAAATGGTGATTTGAGGAATGGAAAACGTTTTAGAGGAAGTCAAAGCTTGCTTCGTGAAAGACTTGCTGTCGAAAGGAAAGCGTTCCGACGGACGCGCAGTGATGGATTACCGTGACGTCTCGGTCGAGAAAGGCGTTTTGCCTAACGACGACGGCAGCGCGTTATGCAAAATCGGCGGGACGAAAGTTTTCGCCGCCACGAAATTCGATTTCATGATGCCTTTTTCCGACAGGCCCGACGAAGGCGTGTTCATGGTCGGATGCGAATTCTCACCCATGGCGCACTCGTCTTTCGAACCGGGTCCGCCTCGCGAGGAAAGCATCGAGTGCGCGCGCGTCGTAGACCGCGGAGTACGCGGAGCCGAACTCGTGAGCTTGAAAATGCTCGGGGAAACGAAGACTGAAGAGAAAAAAGTGCTTTCCTTGTTTCTCGACCTTCACGTCGTAGACCATTGTGGTAATTTAATCGACGCCGCCGTGCTGGCGGCTACGGCCGCGTTTTCGTGCACTCGCATGCCGAAAATCGAGGACGATAAAATCGTGCGCGGCGAACACGCCGCTGGAACGCTTCCGTTGGAACGCCTCGTCGCCTCGTGTTCGCTCGAAAGAATCGCGGGGCACTTCGTGGCGGACGCGACTCGCGAAGAGGAAGTCGCGAGCGACGGGCGGCTCACGATTTCGTGCACGAGCGACGGGTTCGTTTGCGCGGCGCAAAAGAGCGGCGCGGCGGGTTTGGCGGACGAGGAATTGCTCGCGCTCGTAGACGTCGCGAAAGGCAAAAGCAAGGAACTCTTAAAGAAAATCGATTGAAGCGCGAAGCGCGCAGCGCGCGTCGAGCGCGTTTGATTTTTTAAAAAGGTGGTTTGTTTACATGGTTTCGAGGTACGGAAAAAAAATCAGGCAGCGCGTCGCTGCGGTGAAAGCGTTGCGCCGAGCCGGGCACGCTTGCCCGAAGTGCGGCAAAAAAAGTTTGAAGCGCGAAGGCGACGCCAAGTGGCGCTGCAACTCGTGCCGCGCGGTTTTCGCGGGCGGCGCTTACGAACCCGAGACGATGGTGGGTTCGAGCGTTCGCAAAACCGTGGAAGCGTTGAAGAACGTTAACGTCGCGACGAAAGAATGACGGGCTGCGAAAGAATGAAAAGAATGAACTAACTATTTTTGAACGGGAGCGTGTTACGCATTGGTGTTCGTTCAATTCGAGTCGCCTCTCGCCGGCGCAGCGTATTCGCGGCGAATCGAGAACCCGAGCCGAAGCGACGTCTTCAGCGTTCTCTCCGCCGTGCGTTCGGCGTGCGCAAAGAAAATGTTCGACTACGCGCCGCTAGACTTGAACGGTTTGAGCGAAGTCGCCGCGCCGTACGCGAAACGCGTTTCTTCGGTTTCTTCGCCTGACTCGCTTTGCGCCGCACTGAAGGAAATCAAGCCGAGCGCGTTGGAAGCGCGAATGCAACCGTTCGTTTTACTCAAAAAGCCTACCGCGGAAGAGCTCGCCGCCGGAGCACGCAAGCACGAGGACGCGACAGCGTTCGCGTGGAGCTTCGTGATGCGCTCGCTTTTCGAAAAAGCTTTTCCTCCGACCGCGTTTCCCCAGTCTGCGAAGTGTTCTACACCGAATTTCCTCTTCGCCTGCGACTACGACGGCTGGGTAGCCGTAAAAAAAGTGAATACCGCGAAAGCGGAAGCCAAGGAAGTGCTCGCTTGCCTCACGGGCTTGCTAGCCAGCATCGGCCGCAAGATTCCCGCGTTCGCTTGTTCCGATTCAAAAGCTTTTGACTCGGCGTTCGAAAACGCGTTAACCGCGTTTCCCCCGCGGCGTAATTTCTCGAAGCTTCCAGCCGCAATCGAAGCCGCGAAAACCGTTGAGAAAGACGTGCTTGCTTGCGCGGCTGGCGAGAGCGAGCGACGCGTTCTCCGCGAAATCTTTTACGCCCGAGTTTTCGCGCGTCTCGGGTTTCCGCCTTACTGTTCAGCGGAAGA
>CAZOKY010000053.1:0-4531 GCA_964580705.1 Microcaldota archaeon
AAGCGCGCGAAACAATCAAAAAATGGGCGTTCGACTGGCAACGCGGCAAACGCGGAAAACCGTTAATGCTTTACGGCCCGACGGGATGCGGAAAAACCGCGTTGGTGCGCGCGCTCGCAAACGAAATGCAGTGGACGCTCGTCGAAAGCAACGCAAGCACCGACCGAGGCGGGGGCGATTTCGCTAAACTCGCTTCAGTTGCGAACGCAAACGACTTGTACGGAGCAAAACGCCTCTTGTTCATCGACGAAGCCGATGCGGTCTTCGACCGAGTCTCGCGCGGAAAAGGAGGAAAAGCCCTCGCAACCGCGCTCGCGCCCGTACTCGAAGAACGCGCGTTCCCCATAATCCTCGCAGCCGAAAACGCGTGGGAACAAAAACTTGCTCCCGTACGCTCGTACTGCTCGCTCGTCGAATTCAAACGCGTCAACTGGCGCGCGCTCGCGAAAACACTCGGCAAAATCGCGGCTGAAGAAACCGCGGAAGGAAACGCCGACGCGAATGCAAGCGCGAACGCGGCGTGCAGCCAGGAAAAAATCGAGTTGCTCGCACGCAACGCAGGCGGCGATTTACGCGCCGCCATAAACGACTTGCAAGCAACTTGCAGCGGAAGCGCGGAAAGCGGTACCGATGCAAAGAGAGATCCAAACGCGGCGGCAGCCGCGGAACCCAGCGAGCGCGACAGGCAGGAAAAAGTCTTTGAAACGCTGCGCCAAATATTTCACGCCCGCACGTTCGCCGACGCCTTGCGCGCCGCCGACTCCAGCGGCGAAGACCTCGAACGCCTCATTTTGTGGGTGCAGGAAAACGTTTCACGCGAGTACGGCGACGCCCGAGAAGTCGCCGCCGCGACCGACGCCTTGTCGAAAGCCGCGGTTTTTCAAAGCAGAATCAGGCGCTCGCAAAACTGGTCCCTCCTCAAATACGTGCGCGCGCTCGCGTTCGCAGGCGTCGCAGCAGCGCGGCGCGAAACAAAAGCGCGCTTCACTTCCTACGCTTACCCGAGCGTGTTGAAATCCATGGGCGAATCGAAGAAAACGCGTGAAACGCTGAAAACCGCGTTATTGAAAATCGAGGGGGCGCTGCATTGCTCGCGCAAGCAAGCGCTTGAAACCGCGTTGACGTTCGCCAAAACGCCGGGCTTCACCGTTTTTTTCGCTTTGACGGATGATGAAAAGGAGCTACTTTCTTCCTTTGAGTAGAGTCACGGCGACGAGCACGACGAACAATACCGCGATTATCACGAGGAACCACCACGTGCTTAATTCTTCATAGGATTTCGCGAAGAATTCCGTTACTTCCGTCGTCAACGGCTTTTCGCGCTCGAAAAAAACATCCCATTTTCCCACTATGGGGCCCGCCCAAACCAAAACGTTGCGCTGCGGACGCGTGACGCCTGGCTCCGGCGCCGTCTCAATCTTGATCGCGTCCGACGGCAGGACGAGCATCAACTTCATGTTGTTCCCGAGCGAGATTTCGCCTTTGTTTTCCACGCCGCCGAAAGAAAGCTTGCCTTGATTCAACGAGAAACGCGTTATGCGGCTGCCCGACTTCTCTGAATCGAAAACGCTTGAAACATCGTACTCCATTGAAACGGAAGCGGTAACGGAGCTGACGTCGAACTCGCGCGCGGCAATGATGCGCAGATTCGTTACCGAACCCGTGAAGTGGTAACGGATGTTCTTGCTGAACTTACGCCAATCCGCGATCGTAGTGCGCCCCAAACTCTGGTAATTATCGAACTCTTCACGTTCCGCATCCGTATCCAAGTTGAACGTGCTTTTCTCTACGACGTGGGCGCCGCCGACTTCGTTTACTTGCGCCGTGACGGCGAATGAATAGTCGGTGTACGCGCGGCACGCGCTAGCCATGAAAACCGCCACGACGAACAAACAGAACAAACAAAAGATTTTCTCGAAACGCACCGACAACGCACCAACGGCGTTTACGCAACGCGTTTTAATAAAAGCCGCGTATCTTGAAACGACGCCGGAAAAAAATAGGCGCGAAAAAGAAACGCAAAAAAAGAGGCGCGAAAAAATGAGGGGTGTAATCAGCTTCCTGTTCGTGCTCGCCTTCCTTCTGCCGTTAATGCAGCTCGCCGCACTCGAAAAAAACTCCGCGCGCTCGGCAGGCGCGGCGCGTGAAGACGCCTTGTTCATCCAGCGCAAGAACTCGCTCGAACTCGACGTCAAAAACGCGTTGCGGCAAGCGTTGTGGAGCGCCGCAGGAACGGAACGCGAAGCAACGGCGGCCGACGCCGCGATGCGACTCGCCGCCTTGGAACCGTCACTCGAAAAGTACTGCGCCGAGCAAGGCGCCGCGTGCGACGTCTGGCTAGGCATCGCAAGCGAAAGCGACGCCGCCGCAGTTCTCGAAGAAACGCGGGCGCGGCAAACGCCAACGAAATGCGCGTCGTGCTTCGACTTGGCTACGCCCGCGCTCGACTCGCGCGGAAACCCTGTTCTGCTAGCCGCAGCGTTAATCGATTACGACGCGCTGACGCGCGCGGTCACGGTTTCGCGAAACGGACTTGCGTTCGTGCCTACGGCCGCGCCGTTGTTCGCGCGCGGAGGCGAAGCCGGATTCGGCGCGACGATTTACTTTCCCGAACGCAACGCCGCGAGCATCGTCATGCTTCCCGAAGGATTCCGAGTAGAAGCGAGTTGAAACGCGATGAAAAAAACAATTGCAAACGGAAAGAACAGGACGCGCAATGCAAGCAAAGCGCAGCTTTCGCTGGAACTGATGCTTTCGTTCGCCGCGTACGCGGCGTTGATTGCCGCGTTCGTTCTCGCGGCGCGGCAAGCAGACGGCGCCGCCGCGCCTAAAACGCTTGCCGCCGCTGACGCGGCGAGAGCCGCGCAAACGTGCGCGCTAGCGGAATACGCGGAAATAAACTCGCGGCGAACGGTTGCGGACTTGCCTTCCCTCGAGAAAACGGTTTTCGCAGCCGGAACCGCGAGCACGGGCGAAAACACTGTTGTTTGCGGCGCGGCGGCGCGCAGCCAAGGAAGATTGACGGTGAAACAATACGCGAAAGAACAAGCGTGAAACAAACACAAAACTCGCGAGGCGGGGATTCTTTTCGACGGACGTAGCGATAGCGGCGCTGCTCGCCGCGACTGCCGCGGCGTTGCTTCTCTTCGTTTTCACGGCGAACGCGCACTCGTTCGCCTCGCGTTCGCGGGACGCGGGCTTGCAGGCGGACGCGTTCGTTGAAAGCGAACGCGCGCTCAAGATTTGCGCCTCCGACGGAAGCGGCGGAACCGCCCGGTGTGAAGGCGCGGTCGTTTTCGTCAACGAAGTCGAAAAACTCCCTGAAAAAATAACCGCGCCAAAAAGTTTTGCGTGCGTTACGAGAATCGTTTTGTTTCAAGGCGCGCAGCGCGCGGTTCAATACTGCGCAACGGAAAGCTCAAAGGAAAACTCGGCGGAAGGCGTGAAAAAATGATGAACAACAGAAAGGCGTTCGTTTTTTCTCTCGAAGCGCTGCTCACGCTGTGCGCCGCGATAATGCTGGTTGCGTTCGTTTCCGTTCCGCCTGCGGACTCAAGCTGGGATTCGCTTGCACGCGGCGCGCTCGCCCAAGACTTGCTGGAAACAAGCGTCAAACAAAAAGCTTCAGCGCAACGCTTGTACGCGTTCGCCGCGGGAAGCGAACAAGCAAAAAGCGAGTTGGAAAGCGAGTGGAGAGCGTTGCTCGCCGGAACGGGCGCAGACTGCTTCGAACTCGAGGCGGGAAGCGCAAAACTTGAAACGAAGTGCGCGAAACCGGCGCGCTTCGCCGCCGCTGCGAAACGGGTTTTGTATGACGGAACGCGCTTCAACGAAGCGCACCTCACGCTCTACTTCGATTCCTGACTTTTCCGAATTGCGGAATCACGTGATTTTTTGAAAGCACGCTTCAATTGAACCCGCCTTGTTTTCAATGGAAACTCGCGTTCGACCGCGTTCGAACGATGCGCCGCCGCGCGCGAAAACAACGGGAAACCCGACGTACGCCGAAACAGAACGCGTCGCACCGCCCGAATCGAAAACCGCTTTGAATTCCGACGCGTCCTCGTCAAAAGAAAACGCCGTGCGTTCCGGCAAAAACCATTCGCGAACGAACAACGCGCCGTCGCCGCCGAGCTTGGCTTCACGGCAATCCGCCGCCGCCTGCACCAAAACGAGTTGCAATTGCTTCGCCGCAACCGCGTAATCCGCCGCGCCGCGAGTCTGCTGAATCAAAGGAACGAATGCGACGAGCAACGCAGTCAACGCGGCTAAAACTAAAAGTAATTCCAAACCGACCTGTGCTTTGCGAGCCAGGTACGAACGCAAACAATCACGCTAACCCTTTAGAGTTTTGACCGCTTTGACTGTTGGCGGGTTTCGACGCCAAACCCACTTCGTCGAGCAACGCCTTCACTTCCTCGACGTCTACTAGCGTGTCAACGCAACCGTCGCGCACGAGCGTGACGCCTGCGGCGGGAACGCCCGCCTTGTCGCACTCGTTCATTCCTTCCTCCACTTCCTTGCAGCACGC
>CAZOKY010000053.1:4631-7113 GCA_964580705.1 Microcaldota archaeon
CGCACGCGCGGCTTATTGCGTTCGGTTCGCGCGCGGAGAATCAACTTGCCTGCTTCGTCTTCGCTTATGTTGAAGAGCTTCGCTACGCGGACTTTAACGTCTTTAGTGCTCAAGTCCAACGCCATCACGCGTTGAACCATTTCCGTTATCAAACCCATTAAAGCAACCCCGCGCCTAAACCGCTTAACCGCCTAAGCGAACCGCATCGGCGCCGCAATAAAAAAACGGCGAAAACGGATTACGATTTGTTCGTTATTTCCGCGATTTCGCCGAACGCCTTGTCCGTCTCCTGGCCGACGATTTTGCTTCCCTTCTTTGCCGTGTTCTGCAACTGCAGAATCAGCAAAATCGCTACGGCGATTACCGCCGCGATCACGATGATGAGTTCGGCGCTCACTTGAGCCGCGTCGTCCCGCGAAAAACCGCGCAAAAAGCGCGACTCCTTAAAGAAACTGCGTAAACCCACGCTAGCCCCACCTCCATTGAAGAACGTAAGCGGACGCCCACTTTTAATTATTGCCTTTGACGCCGGAAAAACGAGGAAGACCGAGGAAACCCAAGGAAAAAGCGGGGACCGGGAGTTGCACCCGGCTAACTCGCTCTGCAGGCGAGTGCATAGCTGCTCTGCCATCCCCGCGAAACACGACGCCTAAAAAACTGCGGCGAAACACTATTTTTGCGTTGCAAGGGTTTAACTAGTTTTTGTAAACGAATATAAAACACGCACGACAAAAGAAAAACGAAGAACAAAGGAACGCGTCGAAAATGGTTCGTTTAATGTTTTGGAATAAAGGGCGGCCGCCGCGGGTTAGCGGAGAAGCGGCAACCGCACTTGAACACGGAGAAACCCAAGCGCGAAGAAGCGCCGACCGGCTGAAGGAAGTACGAAAACAGACGGCCGAATTCTTTAAGACGCGAACGGGAAACGTCAGAGGAAAAGGACGCCGAATCGTAAGCGTCAAACCGCGGAACCATGTTCATGATGCCGAATGGCTTTGGCAAAAACACCTACCTAACCAAGTGGAAGAACTGGACGACCTGACGCGCGAAGTCAAGGTGTACGTTTCGTTGGCTCGCCGCGCCACCGCCGCATTGAAAGCGGGAAAGCCAACGGCAGTAAATTTGGGTTTTGGAAGAAACAAACGAACTACGATACAGTCGTCTCCAGAAGTGGTGCGCCTCCTGCCCGATTTTGAAAACCGCGTCCTGGCCCCCATGACGCGAACCGCTGAAGACGCGCAAACGCTGAAAACCGCGTTTGAAACCGCGCTCGCAAAACAACGCGGTGGAACGCAGCATTAACGCCGCTTGGCTTTTTCAAGAAACGAAAACAATTGTTCGCCGAGCGAAGCGTACTCCTTCAAGCCATCGCGCAGTTTGCCGCGCCTGAAAAACCATAAGAACGCGACGCCCGCCAGCGCTCCGAACGCGTGAACCGCGAAATCCGTCGGAGTAGACGCTTCCCGCTCTCGCCCGGCAACCGTCTGCGTAGCCTGCGCGCTCACGGCTTGAAGCGAAGCGTTCGCGGCAACCGCTTCCACGGTCCTGTTCTGCGCGGTCAACGTCTGCACTTCGTTTTCCAACGCCGCCCGGCGTTCGAACAACCCGCGTTCGAACGCGCGCTCGCTGAAATCGACGAGAGGAACCGCTAAAAACGCGACGGCGAGCGGAATACCGATGAGTAAAACGAGCGCTTGCTTCGGCTTCAACGCCGCGGCAGCCGCCATCAACCCGGAAATCGCTGCGCTCGCGCCGACGAGCATCGCGCCGGGATTGAGAAGCGAGAAAAGAACGCCGCCGAAAACGCCGCTCGCGACGAAAATCGCGATGACGTCACTCCCAACAAGAATGTTTTCGAGAAGAAGCGAAAAAGCGATGAGTGGAATCAAGTTGCCGATTAAATGCAAAACGCCGACGTGAAGAAAAACGTGCGTGAAACCCCCGGCGAACGAATCGCCGAGCGCGTAGCGCGCGAGGAAACTCGTCTGCAAGTACGGCGTGCCGTTGCTGAACGCGGCGTAGACTGCGACGAGCGCAAGCGTCAGGAAAAGCGTTGCCTTGAACTTCATTGGATTCAAACCGAATTTTTCGTTAAACCGCTGTTGCGCCGCCGTTAAACCGAATGGTTGTTAGGGGGCTTGATAAAAAAGAACTAGTCGCTTTAAAAAGAATTAGACCAAACCTCGCTTTCGCGGGGTTAGGCAATGCGACCAGTTCAACCCACCTTATAGAATCCGCAGTAACGTTACGCGGCAGCGCAATAAAAGCGTTATGGGTATTTAAACGAAAAAACGAGCTGAAAAAAAGGATTTAGCGGGCTCGGTGGGATTCGGACCCACGACCGATCGGTTAAGAGCCGATCGCTCTACCAAGCTGAGCTACGAGCCCGTGACGCGCCTAAGCGCGGGAGACTAAAAAATGCAGTGCGGCATATTAAAGCGTTTTCCTTAACGATTCCCATGAAGAAAACAAGGAAAGAAAC
>CAZOKY010000054.1:0-7039 GCA_964580705.1 Microcaldota archaeon
TCGGCAACACGGTTTACAACTTGACTTTCAATTCGTCGAGAAAGCCGACTACCGCCTCATTCACTTTCGAAGGCGCGATAAGCATTAACTCGAGCGATTCGCTGGGCTCGGACCCGGCAGGTTATTCCAACGTTTCGCGTTACTTGAACGTGACGAACACGAGTGCGGCGTGGGTTTTCCTGAACGTGAGTTACGACGACGCGGACGTGCCTGCGGGTTACAACGCGAGCAACGTTACGATTTGGCGGATCTCGCCAATTATGGTTGATTGGAACGAAGTTTCTCACGGCGGGTTGAATCGCGGCAACCCTTGGAATTACAGTTACGCGAACTTGACTTCGTTCAGCGTTTTCGCGCCAATGGCTGGAGAAAACGAGGGCGAACCGCCCGACGTGGTAACCGTGACGCTGAACGCGCCCGCCAACGCGTCGTTCAACGCGTCACGAAACGTGAATTTCACTTTCACGCCCTTCACTTTCACCGGGTTCAAGAACTGCACGACGTTGATTTGGTACGCGAACGGCACGCCGTTGAATTCGACGAACTGGAATTCGAGCGCAATCGGCAACAATTCGTTGAACGGCATTAATTATACGTTCGCTGCTGACGGCGCTTATCTCTGGAACGCGGAGTGCTGGAACAACGGCACGACCGCGTTCAACTCGAGTTCAGTGAATTACACGATTTTCGTAGACACGACGGTGCCGAGCGGAATAGCTTACGTTAACCCGACGCCGTTGAACGGTTCCTACCGCAACTACAACTACTCGTTCATCAACGCGACTTTCACTGAAACCAATCCGGATTCTTGCTTGCTGAACTACGTTTACGCGAATTCGTCGAACGTTAATTTGACGATGATTCTTGTTGCCGGCGTGAATCCTTCGTGTTGGTTTAACGTTTCTTCGCAGTCGGACGGCGAAGCGAATTTCACGGTTTACGTGAACAACAGCGCGGGGAATTGGGGTTCGAACTTGACGTATTACCGTTTTTTCGTAGACACGATTACGCCGGTCGTGACGCTTGTTTTGCCGGCGGACGGTAATTCGACTGACGAGCAGACGGTAACGTTTTCTTTCAACGTTACGGACGCGGTTTCGCCGACGTTGAATTGCACGCTTTACTTGAACGGTTCGGCGAGTGCTAGCAATTCGAGCGTTAACAACGCGACGTTGACTTCGTTCTCGGTTTCAGGGTTATCTGCCGGGAATTATAGTTGGAACGTGTCTTGCTTTGACGCGGCGGGGAATTGGGCGTCCGGTGGAAATCGTTCAATTGAAGTGAATTCGAGCGTCGGAACGTTTGTTTTTTCGGACGTTCACGTTACCGATGTGACGAGTACGACTGCGACCGTGCGTTTTGTTACGAGTGCGTTGACTACGGATTGGGTTTGGTATTCGTTGTACTCGAATTTGTCTCCGTCGCTGAATTCCAGCGTGAACGCTACGCTTCGGTCGACGCACGCCGTCGTGTTGACGGGTTTGGCGATGACTACGGCTTATTATTACCGTGCGTGCGGGGCTGACGCGTTGAATCGGACGGCGTGTTCGAGCGTTTATTCTTTCGCTACGGTTGGCGGTGGAGGGGGCGGTACGCCTCCGCCGCCTGCGCCTACTCCGACGGCTACGCCTGCGCCGACTCCGACGCCTACTCCTACTGCGACGCCTACCGTTACTCCTACCGCTTCGCCGACTCCGACGCCTACGGTTTCGTCGACTCCCATTCCGAGCGTTGAACCGACCGTCGGACCGACTGTCGAACCGAGCGTCGGCGCAACGCTCGCGCCCACGCCTACCGGCGGTTTCGAGCCGATATTGACGCCTGGCGAGAGAAATAATATCGAGGGCGCATCGAAAGTGAGCGAGTCGATTGGCAACGTCAGTTCGTGCAATTCCACGGTTTGCCAGGCGGGTGAAAGCACTAAAGTAATCGTGCGCCGCACGATTGAAGTGATTCAAACTCCGAACGGTATTTTGACGCGCGTAACTCTCCACGTTTCGAACGAAGGAAAAGCGACTGCGTTCGGCGTGTCGATTTCCGAATTCGTCGACGCTCTCGCGCAAGGGGAGCGCGTGGAATACTCTTCTTCGCCGCAAAACTTTTTCGAGGGCGGCGCAGAGTGGGTGATTGACGTGTTGCCTTCCGGTGCGCACCGCGAGTTTTCATACGGCGTGTTCCGCCAGGCGACGCAGGCCGAGCTCGCTAGTTCGCGCGCGCCCGTCGTCTTCGTGCGTTCCGTTAAAACGGTTTCGGCGAAGATCGATTACTCGCTGTTGTACGCCGCTTTCGCCGTCCTCGCGGCCGCGGCTGCGGCGTGGGCTTACTCGCGCAAGTTTAAAAACCTGAAACACTAAACGATAGCGAATTAAAGCAGGAAAGCGTTAAAGCCGTCGTCCCATTTGAAGCGTTAAGCGTTGCAAGAATTGAAGCCGTCGAGAGTTGAAAACCGTTTTGCCTGAATTGTATTCTTTAATCGGACTCGCTTTGCTCGCGTTAGGCGCGGCGGGCGCGTTGCTTCACGCGCTGCTGTTCGCCGAATCCGTGCGCAAAAAGGCGTTGAACGCCTCCAAAGTCGCGCTCGCGTTGTTCTTCGTCGCAATTGCCTTGTTCGGGGCATTCGCTTACTCTTATTCGGAAACGACGAGCTTTACGCAGGCGAGCGTTGAACTCGCTGGAAACGAACTCGCGGGAAACAACTCTGTTTTAGCGAACAAGGCGGAATACAAGACGATTGAAACGAAGACGGAGACGTTCACGAAACAGGTTTCGCCCGTTGAATGCGAGGGAGTGCGTGACATCGTTTACTGGCGCGAACTCCGCGTTTACAACGGGACGGTGACGGACGCGAAAGGCGTGAACAAGACGGTTTCCTTCACGCGCTTCACGCTGACGATTGAAAACAACGGCACGCAACGGGTTTCAAACGTCCTCATAACGGAGCATATTCCCAGCATCGTTGCCGCCGAATCCGGGCAAGTGTTCAACTTTACCCTCGCGCCGGCGAGCGTGCGCAAAGGCAGCGTAGTCGTCGAATGGATGTTCGACAACGTCGAGCCGGGCGAAAAGAAAAGCGTTTCGTACACGGTGGAAAAGAAAGTCGGCGCGCAAGCGTTGAACGACTTTGACGCGCCGAACGTAGTGGCGAAAGCGGTCAAGCAAGGGCAGGCTGGCGAAGTGCAATCCGCAGCAGGCGAGTCAATCGTGGAAGTTTCCGCGCAGCGGGCGGGAGTCGATTGGATGCTTCCGGGACTCGTAGCGGTGACGGCGCTTGTGGGCGCGATCGTTTACTACTTCGCGCGAAAAACCAGGCAACCGCCCGCGGCTTGAGCTTTAATTCGCTGCCTGATTTTTTACCAAGCGAAAATGCGTTGAATCGCGCGCTCCAGCAAAATCTTGAGCAGCGCGGCTTCGTCTTCGCTTACGTTTACGGCTAGCGCGCGAACGCTTCCGCCGGCGCTTTGCTGGCTTAACTTGAAAGAGTAACCGCGCTCGTTTTTGCTTACCGCCAACGCAGCGTTTTTCACGCCGCTTGTTCCGGACGGGCTCTTCGTCGGGTCGTGGTACAAATCAAGAGAGGAATTCTTTCCGTCCAGCATGACGAGGATTTTCCCGATGTCGCTTACGCCGAGCTTGAAAACCATTTTTGTTTCCCAGTCGAACTCGCGTTCGGCGCCAACGCGTTGCGGGGCGAACTCGGCGAAAATAGCTTCCCGCGTTGGATTAAAATCAAAGCGCAACGCGGCTCCTCCGCCCGCCTTCCGCGCCTTGTAAATCGCGAAGCGGTTCGTGTACTTCGATTTCTCGGTTGTCGTAAAGTTTGAGCTTTCGCTTGAAGCCGAATTCATTAAACCCCACCTCTTGTTGAAAGCGTTTACGCGCCCGCGGTTTTTAGCGTTTGCGGAGCCATCCTGCCGGTGAACTGGAAACAAGTTTTCGGATTTTTTTCGGTTTTCGAAAGGGAAAGGGTTTAAATGCTGACTTTCAGCGTCAACGCCTTCTTCAACTCGCGGTAACGATTGCGAATCGTTACTTCAGTGACGCCCGCCACGTCCGCGACTTCCTTCTGCGTGCGGCGTTCGCCCGTTAAAACCGAGGCGATGTAAACCGCCGCAGCCGCGACGCCCATCGGCCCCCTGCCGCTCACGAGCCCTTTCTCCATGGCTTTCTCGAGAATCTCTTGAGCCTTCTTCTGCGTTTCGCCGCTGAGGCGCAGCGCGGTAACGAAGCGCGTAACGTAAAACTGGGGGCTCGTCAGGGGGATTTTCAAGCCGATTTCCTGCGTTATGAGCCTGTAAGTGCGGCCGATTTCTTTTTTCGGAATCTCGGCGACTTTCGTAATCTCGTCCAGCGTTCTCGGGATTCCCGCTTGCCTGCAGACGGCGTAAATCACGGCGCTCACGACGCTCTCGATTTGGCGTCCGCGAATCAAGCCTTTCTCGACGCATTTCCTGTAAAGCAGCGCGCTTTGCTCCCTGATTTGTTCGGGCAAGCCGAGGTGCGATGCCACGCGGTTGAGTTCAGTAAGCGCTATCGCGAGGTTGCGCTCGATGCTGTTGGAAATCGAGGCGCGTTTGTGCCACTTGCGCATTCTGTAAAGCTGCGCCTGTTGCGACGGAGCGATTTTTCCTCCGCGCGCGTCGCGGTTGTATTGGTCGATTTCAGTGACGATGCCTTTGTTCGGCGACATGTATTTCAAGGGGGCGCCGGTGCGGGCGCGGCTCGCTCGTTGCTCGGCGTCGAAAGCGCGCCACTCGGGGCCTTCCTGCACGAGGTTTTCCTCGATGACGAGCCCGCATTTCTGGCACACGATTTCGCCGCGTTCGTGGTCGTGCTTGAGATTACCCGTTTTGCACTCGGGACAAACCGAACCGCTTGAACCCTTCACTCCGCAAAAACACCTTTTTGATTTTTAAGTTTTCTTTTTTTAAGTTTTTTTTTAGTTTTTTTTAAATAGTTTAAAATTTCAGCGTTTTCGAACGTTTTTTTCGATGAACGCCTCGTCGCCGCCTTCGCGGTCGTGCTTCGTGAAAATCCTTTTCCCGACTATCTGCCTCGCCTCGGTTCCGGGCGAAGGCTTTAAGAGGTAAAACGGTTTCGCTACGCTCGCGATAGTCTCCGCAATCGTTCCAACCTTGATTTTGCCTAAGAAAGCAGGCGTGGGGCGCGCAATCGGTTTCGATTCGCCCGCCGCCTCAAGCAAGTAATTGCCTTGAGGCGTAGTAAACAATACGTTGAACTCCATTAAGTTTTTACCCGTTTAACCGGAAAACTTTTTTTCCCGTTCGTTCGACGCGGTTTTTTCCGTTTGCCGCTCTTTCCTTACTCCTTCGCTTTTTCTTCCTTTTCCACGAGAATCGCGTTGATTACCCCGCATTGCCCGGGGCGGCTCGTAACGCGCGCGCGCCCCGCTTCCGTCTCGACGAGCGCGCCGCAGACGATCACGTTTTCGCGGGCGAAGTGCCTGTTTGCAGGCGTTTCCACGACGTTGAGTACGCGCGTCTTCTTGACGCCCGAAGGCGTCTTCAAGTTAGCGTAAAAGATTTTCTCGGCGGCGACTTTAGTCGTGCCTCCGCGCGTGCGAAACGATTTCCGCGATTCCGCGAGTTCCGCGCCGGTTGCGCCAGCCGTGCCAGCCGCGCCGGCTTTCGGAGGTTCGTACTTCGTGCGCGCGAAGAACCCGCCCCAATGCGCCCTGCGCTTGTCGCGTCCCGCGCGCCGTTTTCCGCCGCTGCCGCCGGCTTTCTTCTTGGTCGGCTTGTGGTATTGAACCATTTCTTTCAAACACCCTCTATTTTGTTTTTCACTGCTTTTTCAACTGCTTTGAATGGCTTGAGCGCGTTTTAACGCTTGTTTTTTGATTCGTTTTGAATTCGTTTTTCAAGCGGAAAAGAAGCAGGCTGCTTAAATAGTTTGAGGCACTTATTTGGTTGAAACCCGTTAATAAACCCAGTCGTTTTTTCCTTGCGGCGTTGCGGGCGCGCCCGCAGCGCGGCGCCGAAAACGCCGAGCGCCGCGCTTCGCGCTTACGCGGCGTTTATATACGTTTTTAAAGCCTTGACGCGTAAGCGTTTTTCGAGGAGGCCCGCCGACTTTCGTTTTTCTGCCAGCGGGAGCGTAAAACTCGGTTAACAAAAAATCGGTAACAAAAAAACCAGTAACGAAAATCGGGGTGGTTTGACGTGGCGGTTTGGGACGTGTTTAGGCAACGGCTCGCGGACGCGTTCGCGAGACTCGGAGAAAATTTCGTGAGCGGCGTGGCGGACTTCCTCGTCGTCCTGATTTTTCTCGCCATCGGCTGGATAGTAGCGAAATTCCTGTGCTACTTCTTGAACAAGTTTCTCGAGAAAGTCGGGCTCGAGAAGTGGATTAAGAAGAAGGGTATGGACACTGCGCTGCTCGGATTTACGGTTACGGGCGTCTTGGACGTTTTCCTGAAGCTCGTCACTATAGCCGTATTCCTCGGCATAGCGTCTGAAGTCACGAGAATAGTCTTCCTTCTGGATCTCGTGACGTGGTTCGTGTCGTACGTGCCGTTGTTGATACAGGGAGCGACGATTTTGATGATCGCGCTGCTCGCAGGCGACTACGTTACTGACCGAATCAAGGAAAGCAAGGCGCCGTTCGCGAAATTGATTGGCACGGTTTTCGAGGTGTTCGTGATTTACACGGCTCTCGTAATGGCTTTGCCTCTCGTCCTGCCGAATGCGGACGTCGAGATTTTGAATACGGCGTTCGTGCTCATCGTGGGCGGCGTAATCCTCGCGCTTTCGTTGGGCGCGGCGATCGCGATAGGTCTCGGCGCGAAGGAGAGCGTTGCGAGGCTCGCGAAGAAGAAGGAAGGCGACTTGGAGAAACTCTTGTAAATTCGAGTTTCGAAAAAACGCTTTTTCGTTTGGGAGAAGGATTGAATTCCTTCTCTCCCCCTTTGTTTTCCCTTTTTTTCGTTTTTTCTCTTTCCTTTTTCTTTCTTGCTTTTACTTCCTAGTTTCGACTTTATTAAATCCGCCGCGCATAGCCTTACTGGTGACGCGTAAATGGG
>CAZOKY010000055.1:0-6937 GCA_964580705.1 Microcaldota archaeon
CGAGCAACGCAAACGCTAAAACCGCGATTAATGCCGCGGCGAAAGTCCTGCCGCCGAAAACTCCTTTAATATTCAAAGACATGTCTTCCTCTCCTTGAAAACCCTTAGCCTCCTACGCTGTAAAAGCCTTTCGCCTTTTTAAACCCTCGATAGTAGTAAAAAAACGTTTTCGGACAAAACAACTGGAAAACAAACAATTCATATTAATGCGTTCGGGCACTCGCGTGTTGCCTTGAACGCCGTTTCCCCCTCTACCGCAAACCCGCAGTTTATTACTATTATTTAGTAGTTACATATATAAATAGGTGGCGGAAGGCGTGGAATTCGCGTGAAATTGCCGCAAACGTCTTGAAGGTTGGGGAAGCGCGGGGGAAGCGAATAGGAAGGAAAGGGTAAATGGGCGAATACGCGTAACGGATAGGCGAACGGATAAACGAATTGATGGGAGAATGAAAATAACGGAAGATGAGCAGAATCAGGATGTTCAGGAGATTCAGGATGTTTTAGTATCGCCTAAAACGATGCTTCCAACCAGGAGTTCGCGCAAGACGGCCGTCGGCTCGCCGTTCCCGTCGACTCCGACGAGCATTAAAACCGCCCGGTTGCCGGAAGCGACGTGCACTTCGAATACTCCGTTGCGTTCGGCTCCGCCGCCCAAGTCGCCGTAAATCCCTGCGCGTTTCTTCGCGAGTTCGGCGACCGAGCTGGCGTTCAAGAAAAAGAATTCAACGCTCGCGTTCGACTCCATTAAAGCCAACGCGTTCTCGCTTTCCGCCACTAAACTCATTATCTTGTTTTGAGTAACGGTTTCGCCGGCTTCAACGCCCGCCGTTCCAGCTGCACCCGCCGCCCCCACTGCTCCCGTCGTGCCAGCGCTGTAGGACGCCGCGCTTTCCAAAGCGGTTTGACCGTTTTGACTGCTTTGAAATTCGTTCGACGCGCCGGGTTGACCGGATTGAAAACCGCTGAATAGGATTACGGCGAAGAAGGCGATGACGGCTACTACGGCTACCATGGCGGCGTACTTTTCGTAATCGTTGCGGCCGCCGCTCGCACCGCTCGCGCTCGTTTTTCCGCCGCTTGTTTTTCCGGTGTTTTTTTCGCCGATTTTTTTTTCTTTTTCGCTTGTTTTATTTTCTTTTGGTTTAGCCATCGCTTGGTTTTAAGAAAAACAAGTTATAAAAACGGTTGCTTCGTTGCCTTAAACACAGTATTTCCAATAAATTTCAGTAAAACTAGAGTAAATTCGCTAGTAATCAGTCAGTCAAACTAAAACTAAGTAAAACTAAGGTTTTTCCTCATGGCTAACGCAAGAAAATCGGTTGACTTATTCCCGACGGTTGCGAAGGCAACAACTTCAACCGCGGCAACGCAAAACGCCGCATCGCCCGCCGCGTCTAACGCGGCAGTAACGCAACCCGCAACTCAAACTGCGAAGCAGCCGGCAAAGCAAACGGCGACGCGGGCGGCCGCTCAACCGGCAAAACAAAACGCGACGCAATCCGCGGCGGCGTCAGTCGCTTCCGCCGCGGCGATAGCAGTGCAAGCGGAATCGCTTCCGTTCGGCCCGTGGAAGACGTTGTATTCAGGCGTTTGGGCGGGGCACAAGACGAACGTTTTTGTAAATGGGGAGCGAGTATTGCTTTTGCTCGTTCACGACGACGCGCATTCGAACGCGGCGCTGCTCTTGATGAAACGCGTTTTCATAGTTGACGGCGAGTCACGCGAACTCGTGGAATTCCTGAATTCCCAAAAACGCTCTTTTACGGTAATCGAAAAAATCGGGAGGGCGGGGCGTTACAAGTTTCTTGTTCTCGAAGGCCAGCCGACTTACGTCGCGAATTTGTCGCGCGACTTTGCCGACGTATTGAAATCCCAATACTTCTTTTTGTCAGGCGTTGGGAAGGCGTTGAAAGACGTCGCGTCTTCGTACCGCGTTAAAATCGAGGGTTTGGAGAAAGCGGTTTTCGAAGTCGCCGACACGCTGCTCGGAGACCCGTTGTTGTTGACGGAATCAAAGCCGGCTGAAGGCAAAGGCGCGCTCCAGGAATCCCGCGGCACGCGCGAAGCCCGCGAGACGAACGTAGCGTCGCGGCAACGCGCTCCGCGTTACGCGTTCATCGGCTTGAGCAGCGGACGCGAATCCTTTCAAGTGAATTTCGAGGCGTTGCGCCGCGTCACCGTAACGAGCAAAGACGCCGCGTTCGCGGCGAAAATACAGCAGCTGCTCGGGGAAGCGGCGTTGCTCAACAACGTTTCAATACTCGTTTTCTCTTCCACTAACGCCTTGCACGGTCTCGCCGACCCCGCTTTGGAGAGGAAGGACTTCGATTACTTCGGCATGCAAGGCGACCCGCACGGCTTCCCCTTCAAAGAATTCTCTCTGACGACGCTGAGAATCGACTTGGCTTCGCTCGCCGCGGACGATTTCGTGAGCGCACTCGGGTTAAGCAACGCCGATTTCGCTGACGCGATTGCCGCCGCGTTCGATGCGGCGTTCGACGAAAGCAAGACGAGCAAGACGCACGACATCGTCGAGTTGATGGAGGCGTTAGACAAAATCGATGCCGCGTTGTTTCCGCCGATGGTGCGCGCCCGCGCGTTGCGCGTCCTTCGTTGTTTGGAAAAAGAGTTTCCTCACTCTTTCGGCGAAAACAAGCCGGCTTTGTTCGAAGACGCGTTGCGCGCCGCACACGAAAAAACGTTGGCGAGCGTGTTGTGGGTCGACTGCGCAGGCGTTCCGGAAACGCTGAAGCAATTGTATTACTGCTTTATTTCTTCAGCGGCGATGAAAGCCTTCGAATCGAAAGAAGGGGAAGTCGATTTCCTAGCGTTCGTCGACGAAGACGCTTCGCTCTTGGGCGAAGCCGCGCGGCGAGCGCTTTCGCGCGCGAGCGAAGCCGGCGCAGGATGCTGTTTGCGCGCCGAATACGGGGCGGATTTGAATTCTTTTCATTCCACGCTTGCTTTCGAGCTAGCGGGCGCGGACGCGTTCGCGGTCGCGAACGGCGCGAAAACCAAGTTTTTGCCTCGCCCCACGTATTCTCGCAACGCGGCGAAACTCAACGGCGCGACGCCCGCGTTCATGGGCGCGAGAATAGCGCAAGTCAACGCCGGTCAGTCAAGCGCAACGCAATCAGGCGCGGCAACGCAAGCAACGCAAGTTAAGCCGACGCAACCTGGTTCGGTGCAAGCGAAACCTGCGGAACAAAATGAGCAAAAAGAGCAAAAGCCTTCCGCGGCTGCAGCTCCCGCGCCTCCGAAGCCGAAGAAAAGATTTTTCTGAAAAAAAGATTTTTTGAAGCATTAAAACGATTTTTTGAAAAAACATTTTTGAAAAAGGTGGTTTAAAGAAGTGAATACGCACTCCGAACGAGCCGGTCGCAACGCGCGAGCAGCGCACGCTTCCGCACACGCTGCAGCGCACGCCGAAATCGTGAAGCGCTTGAAGCGAAGGCACGCCGCGCAACCGTTCGTCTTACTGGTTTCGTCAAGCCACCCGCACCTCGGGCACCGCCTAGCCGTCGAGCTCGCGCGCCGAGGACACGAATTCGCCGTTCCCCCGATTGAAAAAAGCGTTTTCGCGGACGGAGAAAAGTATTTGCGCGTAGACTGCGACGAAAACGGGTTTAAGGGAATGCCGACTTTCGTTTTGGGAAGCGTCCACTCGCAAACAGCGGACTCGCGTGAATGCGGCGCATTCAAGAATCACCTCCTCGAAATGCTGCTTCTCGTGAACGCCGCGCGTTCGAACGGAGCTGGAAAAATCGTGGCGTTGTTGCCGTACTACGCTTACGGCCGCCAAGAACGCGTCAACAAGCCTGGTGAGCCGTTGAGCGCGCTGGCAATACGCGACGCGTTGCGCGCCGCGGGAGCGAACGAAGTCGTAGCCGTCGACTTGCACGCGCCTCGCGCGGTTGAAGGAGTGCGGAATTTAATGCCGACGTGGCTTTTTGCGGAAAGAGCTCGTGAACTGCTCGGCGCGAAAACCGTTTTGCCGGGCAAGGCGGTCGTCTTCGCGCCTGATAAGGGGGCGTACGACCGCGCGACTGCTCTCGCGAAACTCTTGAAGTCGAGGCACGGCGCAGCGCGAGTCGCTTGGGCGGAAAAACAACGCCCCGAGCACGACAAATCGTTTATAGCCGCGTTTCACGGAGACGTCGCGCAAATGGACGTCGTGACTTGGGACGACATCGCGTCGACGCTTGGAACGCTCTCGCACGGAGTCAAGCACTTGAAGGATTTGAAGGCGAAGCGAGTATTCGTTTTCGCCACGCACGCGGTTCTCGTCGGAAAAGCGTGGCAGCGCCTCGACAAGTCGCGGCTCGAAAAATTCGTGGTGACGGATTCGATTCCGCTTGAGAACCGTGCTTTGTCGCTCGAGGACTCGCAAGTGCTTCGCCACCTCGCGCGTTCGCGCAAGCTTGAAGTGATAACGCTCGCGCCGCTTCTCGCCGACTTCATCGAAGCGGATTTGACGAAGTGAACGAGGTAAAAGCTTTTTAATGTGTGAGCGTGAAATTAATTCGTGAATCCTACGCCGTCACAGTTGGTCCGCGAACTGACGAGGTTAAGGCAGACGTCTCTTAGTTCCCGATTTGAACACTTTCACTCAATCGGAACGCACGCCTTGCTCGGCAGGACCACGAGCGCATTGCACGTTGCGCCTGAAGCGGACCTGCGTTTGTGGAGGAAGGCGGATCCCGACGTTGAATCAATACAAATACTTCACAGGATGCCTGACGACCCCGCCGGACTTTTAAGAAACGCTAAAACGCCGACTTTGCGCGAAGCCATAGCTACGGAACTCGAACCCACTTACGTAGTAGCGTGTATCCTCGGACGCAACGGAAACGCTTTGGTTGCTCAAGCGTTCAAGCAAACCAGGATGACGGAAAAAGACGTTCAAGTTATTCCTCCCCAGAAACTGCGGAATCTTTCCCCGTTTAGTTTAGCAAGGCAAATTAACGCTCACAGCATTTGTTCCAACGATGCGTCGAAACTAGTTCGCTTCGTCCTGGCCGTGCACAAACTTTCCTGAAAACACGCGTTTTCACTCTGTTTTTTCCCGAGCTGCGCGTCAAACTAATGCTTTCAAAAACCCCCGCGCCGTAAACGCAAGCGGTGCACTCATGCTTTACTTCGCCGACTTGCATATCCACTCGCATTACTCGCGCGCCGTATCCCCGAAAATGAATCTCGAGGAACTCGCGGCAGCAGCGCGAGTGAAAGGATTACGCATTCTCGGAACCGGCGATTTCTCGCACCCCTCGTGGTACTCCGAATTAAAAACGAAGTTGACGCCCAGCGACTACGAAGGATTATACGTCCTCAAAAGTGACCGCGCGCCGAACCCGACGCTGTTCATGATTACGAATGAAGTCGCAACGTTTCTTTCAACGCCGCGCGGAGTCAAGAAAGTTCACCACGTGATTCACGCTCCGTCGCTCGAGGCGGCGGCGCAAATAAACGATGTTTACTCGAAAATGGGCTCGCTCAGCGCGGACGGAAGACCAATGTTCGCGCGAACTTCGCCCGCGGCAATCGTTGAACGAACGCTCGAAGCGTGCCGCGACGCGGTACTCGTGCCCGCGCACGTTTGGACGCCGTGGTTCGGCGTGTTCGGTTCAATGAGCGGCTTTGATTCTCTTGGTGAAGCTTACGAAGAACAGTCAAAGAAAATCTTTGCAATTGAAACAGGCATGAGTAGTTCGCCTGAAATGAATTGGCGGCTCAGCTCGCTCGACAACGTGGCGTTGCTCAGCAACAGCGATTCGCACTCCCCGTATCCGTGGCGGCTCGGCCGCGAGTGCAACGCGTTCGAATTTGGGGAAGGAGAGTTGAGTTACAAAACGCTTTTCAAAGCCGTGAAGGAAAAAGACGCCGACCGCTTTCGTTTCACCGTCGAAGTCGACCCCGCGTACGGCAAATACCATTGGGACGGGCACCGCGCGTGCTCGTTTTCGTGTTCGCCCGCGGAAACCAAAAAGTTGAAAGGAATTTGCCCCGTTTGCCGCAGGTCCCTCACCATCGGCGTGGAATACCGCGTCGAGCAGTTGGCGGACCGCCCCGCGGGCTTCAAGCCGCCGAACGCGATACCGTTCCGCATCGTTCTCCCGCTGCACGAACTCCTTGCCGCCGCGTACGGCTCGTCGCTCGCCTCGCGCCGAGTCGCTGAAGCCGGCGCGCGCTTGATTTCGGAGTGCGGAGGAAGCGAACTCGCGGTTCTGCTCGATGCGCCGCGGGAAGCGTTGGCGCGCGCGGCGGACGACAAAATCGTGGAACTCGTTCTCGCGAACCGCGAAGGAAAAATCAAGGTCAAACCCGGATTCGACGGAGAATACGGCGTGCTCGAGTTAACGCAGAAAGAAAGGGAGGAAGGAATAGCGCAAGCGCGCAAGCAAAAGACGCTCGATGATTACGGGAACGCGAGCGAAAACGCGAGCAAAAACGCAAGCGAGACTGCAAGGTGATTTTTTTATGGCGAAAACGGGAACCGATTTGGATTCATTCATGGACGGACCGTCGCTCCTCGATTACAAGCGCGAAGACGAAAAAAAATACGGTTCAAGGAGAGAAAGCAGCGGAAGCGGCGGACTCGGCGGAAGACGCGGTCTTGAAAAAGAGTTGAGGAAAGGCACGGTGTTCCTCGCGTGGTTCGCCGTATTCGCGGTCGCCGCGTACGCATTTTTTTCCGTCAGCGAAGTAGCCGCGGTTTTCTCCGCGATAGCTGCAGCGCAATCCTCCTTCTTTTTAACGCTTTCAGGAACGAGCAACGAAATCGTTTGGCAAACCGGCGTCCCCCACTTGCTCACCGCTCCAGGCGTTGCAAACGGAGGCATCGACGCGGAAATCGGCGAGTTATGCTGGGGAAAAATAGAGTTCTGCGTCTTGCTCGGAATAATCGCGGCATCGTTCGACCGCTCTCGCAAGCAGC
>CAZOKY010000056.1:0-6729 GCA_964580705.1 Microcaldota archaeon
CCGTTTAACTCCGCCAAGTGCAAAATCTGCTTGACGTTGAATATTTGTTTGGCGCCGAACTTGTCCGTCATCTCAAAGACTCCAGCCGCGTCGTCAGCCGACTCAACAACGCCGTTGAAGATGCTTTCACTGGCTCCGAGTTGAACTCGAACTCGAACCCGTTTTCCGATTAATTCAGTTAAATTCATGCCAAAAACTCCTCCAAAACCACCGACCTATAGCACGCCTCCCCCCAAATCAACATACCTATCTCTAGCGAAGCATCAAAAACCCAACAACCAACGCGCTGTAATACCTTGTTTGTACCTTGTTCTACCTTGTTTATACCTAATTTATACCTAGTTTCCCTACCTAGTTTATACCTATTTCCTACCTTGTTTATACCTAGTTTATACCTATTTCCTACCGACTTATTAGGTAGAAATAGGGTGGAAAAAGGGTAAAAGTAGGTAGAAGTAGGTAGAACTAGGTATGTTCGCTTAGTCGTCATTTGGAAAAACCTCGACTGGTTTAACGTCAATAAATTGTCGCGTTCCTAATGTGATTTTGTCGCGCCCCAACTCGTCTAATTTTGCGTTGTACGCTTTGGTTGCTTGTTCTAGGAGTTCGGCGCGGTCGCGGGTTAATAGTGGAATGCCGGTTTTTCCGGTTAAACGGACTTCCCACGCTCGTTTGTCAGTTTCGCTTTTTTGCCTGTCGATTACTAAGAGTTCCTCAAGACGGTCAAAAATCGCTAGTGCTTTGCCTTTGTCGCGGATTCCGAGTTTTTTGACTAAATCGCGTTGCTGCAACCAAGTGGGAGCGCCGGGGCCGTCTTTCTCGAGGATTTGTTTGGTTTCACGCTCAACTACTTGGATCGCTTTTTGGAGGCGTGGTTCGATTGCGTTGTATGATTGGTTTAACGTGTCGTCCAGGATTTCGAGAGCATACTTTAAATCGCATGGCGTCGCGACAAGTAATTCGTTTTCAGCGTGTGTGTATTTTGGGCGTTGGAATTGATGGAGTATGGTTATTGCTTCGATGAAGTCGAGCAGTTTTCTGCCGTCGCGCCTGGCGCGTGAGTACTTGGAGTCTATCGCGTTAGTAACCGCAAGCGCGTACGGAATAAAAACGTGGTAGTCTTTCAACGCGTCAACGCCGGCGGCAATCCAGGACGTTTCGTTTGCGTCGTTGAACAAAGCTTTTTCGGGGTCGCTTCTTGTTTTCCCGTAATATCCTAAAACTTCCTGTGTTTGTTCTACGGAACCTTTTACAGACGCGGTAATGTACCGCGTTGAAAGCTCGTCGTCAATCGCGACTTCAGTCGTTGAATAAACGCCCGTGTGGCGTGGAATCTTTATCTTTTTTTCCGTCTTTCCGAAATCGTCTAGGTAGGCGTAGCTTGAGCCGCCTTCGCTTAGCGCTTTCACGAGTTCGACTCGTTGCTTGTCCGCAGTCGCTAGATTTAATTCGCCGAAGTTTACTGCCGGCGGCAGGGTTTCCGCGCGTTCGAAATATTTTTCGCTTTCGCTCGTGATTTTTTCGTAAAGTGTTTTTGGGATGTGTTCTGCGCTAGTGTCGATTGCGTCGTCTTTGCCGTCGGAGGAGTTTCCTATTACGCGAACAGAAAACCGTTTTTTCGGGGAGCGTTTGGCGTTCGCGAGTGTAATCCAAATTAACATTTTTTGTGAGTCGTCGCCTTTGTGTTTTACGTCGAGAACTAGGAAAACTTCGTGCAATAAATTCGGGCTGCGGAACTGGTCGGGAACTGTTTCGGGAATGGTCATCGCTTCAGTGATTTGGGAACTCATTTCTCGGAATTTGGCGCGTTGTTCGTCGTTTAAACCAACGTCTTTCTTTGGAGCGCCGTCGATTACGTCGCTGGGGAACGCGTCTTTTATTTGCGCCCACGAAATCTTCGTGAAATCCGGCAAGTCCTTCGTGATGTGGTAACGATTCCCCGAAACGTGCAGCGAGCCAGGGCAAAGTGTTTGCACTTTCTTTAATCGTATTTCGCCGCAATGTGTTCCGTCTTCCGCGCTGACTGGAATAAAATTTCGTGTTCCTTCAGGAACGTCATCGCAAATAAACCAAGAAGTGTCGTGGTCTTCGCGGCCCGATGCCGTGGTAATCGTTTCCGGCAAGATGGAAAGATAATTGTTCATTGCGCGGTGGTCTTTGTCGACGGCGATTATGTTTCCGGGGCCATTAAGCAGTCCGACGTTCTCGCCGCGTTCGCGCCATTTCACGAGTTCGGGGTCGTCGAATGCGTAGTTCGCCGTCGTGTTCCACCCGTTTTCGAACGCGACTTTTCTTTTGTCGCGTTCCTTTTTGTCTGTCGCGTTCGGGAAGGAATGCACTTTCACGAATCGGAATGTGGGTTTTTGGAACTGTTTCGGGAGAATTGTTGGTTCAATCATTTTTTCGACCTCAAACAAGTGGTTCGGCGCCGATTTCGTAGCCAGCCATGCTGTTGAGCAACACTTCACAATCGCAGTAGCCGCCGGTTTCGTTCAAGCGTTTTTCGATGCGCGTGAAGTTTAGGTTGTGTTTGGCGCAGAACGCGCGCGTGAACTTGAGTGTGTTGTCGCACGGCCAAGTGCGTTTGGGTGTGGTTGGGGTTGAATTGAATTTCTCGTCGAGAAACGCGAACAAATCGCTGTAGGCGAGCGGCTGTTTGGGGTGTTCGCGTTTCCACGCTAAAAAAGCTTTCTCGCATTGCGCGTGTTGTTCCGTCGTCATTTTTTGTTTTTTCGGTTCCATATCTGTTCATCTCCATGTTCGGCGTCGTCGACGCCGTTTAACACAAAACGTCTTCCTCGAGGAACACTCGAAAAACTTCGAGGACGCGCGCGCGCGCCGCTTCCAAATTGGTTTCTTCCACTTCAAATCGCCTCAAGAATAAAACTGCGAATCAGCCCGGCTACCGAACGGTGTTGCTTCTCCGCAATCAAACGAATTTTTTTGATTGTGCTTTCAGGCAACGAAACGCCAACGATTCTCGATTTCATTCAATTCACCTTATTCAAAGTTTAACAAGTTTATGTCAAACACTATTCTGACGGGGCGCGGGTATATAAACCTTTCCCATCTTATACTAAACCATGTCAAAAACGAAAAAGCAGGTTTTCAACTGGAAGATGTTGACTAGCCTTGAAAAACAAATCATTCGGGCGTTCGATTTAGTCGATGGAGCAGCCATGAACGCGCAACAAATTTACTTGGTTACTTGCATTATAGCGGCAGAAGACTTGCAAAACAAAAAGGTGGGAAGCGTTATTGTGGACCCGTCTGAAATTGAAAAACTTAAAACAGTTACCGCGTCGGAGTCGCGAGCGAAGTTCGCTGAATTTGGGGCGAAACACCCTAACGCTAAACTGCCGTCGTACCCGACGGTTAAAAAATATTTAATGCGGTTCGCCGCTAACGGTTGGCTTGAACAACGCGTGTTCAGCGCTAAAAAAAAGATTATTGTTTACCGGGTTTCCGACGAAGTTAAAGAAGCTTTGACGGGGTGAAGTGCGATGGACGAAGTATCATTATTCGTTTTGAAGCGTTGGCGCGAGTTGGGCTTGATTGACTAGTTACGCTGAACTAAAGCGCGGGTTGTACCGTTTTGACGACAAGATTCTTCGAGCGAAGCAACGCATTAACGCGAGCACCGTCATTCTACCGGAGAACAAGACAGCCGTCAACGCGTTCATTAAACGCCAGGAAGCGCGCGGCGTGAGTCAAGCGCGCGTTCTCAAGGAAGCAAGTGAGTGCTTCAAGTTCGCAACGCTCGCCGTCAAGCCGTTCGCGGAAATGACTGCGAGCGACGTTGAAGACTTGATTTTACTGGTTGAACGCGGGGCGTACGCCGATAACACGAAGCGCGACTTCCGCAAGTGCCTCAAACAATTATTTCGAGTCTTGAAAGGAACCGTGAGTTACCCGCCTGAAGTCGCTTGGCTTTCCTCGAAACGCGTTCTAGTTCACAAGTCGCCGGAGTCTTTGATTACTGAAGATGAAGTCAAGCTAATGATTGACGCGGCGTTGACGGACCGCGACCGCGCCTTGATCAGCGCGAGTTACTACTCGAACGCGCGAATCGGCGAGTTGTTGACGTTGACGAGTGATCGCGTTCACGACAAAGGAACGCATTTTATTCTTGAAGTCGCAGGGAAAACGGGTTCGCATGATATTCCTTTGACTGAAGGATTCGAGCCGTTACGCCGTTGGCTGGCGAACCACCCGTTGAAGCGTGAAACCGCGTTCCCCGTGTTCGTTAACGAGAAAAGCAAGCCGTTGAGTTACCAGTCGGCGCGCAAGATTCTAGTTGTGAATGCTGTTCGCGCGGGAGTATTGAAGAAAGTTAATCCGTTGAACTTCAGGCACTCGCGCAGCACCGAGTTGTCGGAGAAAGGTTTAAGCGAGCAAGTCTTGAACGAGATTAGCGGCCGCGTTCAAGGCAGTCAAATGAGTCGCGTTTACGTTAACCTAGCGACGAAGAACTCGGAGAACGCGATGCTCTCGATCGCCAACAAGAAGAAGGCGGACAAGAGCGTGGCGCATGAAGCGATTGACCAAGTGGTTTACGATTACGTTTCAAGCGCGGAAGGCATGAAGCACTTGTTAGCGTTCCTCGCAAAGAATAGGGAGGCGTTCGCGCCGCTCGTTCAAAAAGCGTTTAACACTAGCCAAAACCGATACCCCCCATTCTTATGTTCTAAACGACAAGCCCCGGGAGGGAGTTGAACCCTCGACCTATTGCTTTCACGCCCGCACGATTCTTTTCTTTTGGAAACAAAGCGGGCTTTTTTCTTTTGGCAACCTGCATTTTCTTTTTTCCAAAAAAGAAAAGACGGGGTACAAGGCAATCGCTCTACCACTGAGCTACCGAGGCAATCAAGAAAAAATTAAGCCGCAACTCGTTTAAAGAGATTTGCTAAGAGGAATTTGCTAGTAAGAAAATGTTGTCCTGCGGCGGATTGCGAGGACTAACCCGAGAACGCCCGCCAGCATTAAGATGCCCAAGAAGACGTCGCTCGGCCAAGACGGCAAATTTATTGGCTGCGTCGACGTTTGGCTCGAACCCGAAGCGCCGACGCGCGATTGCCCGAACAAATTCGCTTCCGGAATGCCGCGCGTGTTCCCGGTCCCGTCGCCAGTAAACGAAATCCCGTTTTTCGCGAACTCCGGCGACAACGGAATGTCCTGCCCGTTGTAAATGCTTATCGCGCCCGTAGACGGGTTGAAAGTCATTATCCCGTTTTGCCCGCGCGCCGCTAAAAGCGCGGCAGCAAAGTCCTCAAACCCCGGTCCTTCAGCGTGAAGTATGGGCGTGCCGTCAGAAGCCTTGTCGAACGAGAAACGGAAGTTGCCTTGATCCGTCGGAACGGTTATGCTGCCGTCCGCGTTGCGCGTTACGTCGCCCGTAATCTTGTAATCCGTCGCTTCACCCGTCTTCTTGTCGACTACCCGCAAAATCGGTTCTCCCGTCAACGGGTCCTTCGTGATATAAAACAAGTGGTTTTCGTCTTCCCACGACTGCATTCCGCCGTCTCCTTGAATAGCGGCGAGCGCGTCGCGGAACGACGAATCCGTCCCAGTTTTCTCGCCGGCATCGAAATTAATCGCGGGCACTTCCGTTCCGTCGGAAAGCGTGTTTTTCGTTACGCGCGCGTCAATCTTGTTCAAGTCGTTTTTTTGTTCCGTCGCAAGAATGTAAACGAAGACGAGAAGCCTGCCGTCGGTTGCATCGAACTCGATTTTACCGCGGTCGCCGATAATCGTCGCGAGCGTGCCGAGCGGCGCGCCGTCCGCGCCGCCGCTTCCGCCTGCGGGACCGTAAAGCGCGACGCTGCCGTCGCCGTTCACCACGATTTTAGAGCCGTCGAGGCTCAAGCCCGTCGCATTGTAGTCGGCCAAGCTCGGCGCAGTAGTCTCGCTGCCTAAGAGTCCGCCGCGCAACCGCGTGAACCTAATCATTCCGTCGGAGACGGCGGCGATTCCTTCGCTCGTGTCAACGCTTGAAATCTTTCCGATGAACGGCGTCAAGTCCGTGCCGACTTTGCGTCCCGTAATCTCTTCAAGTTGCTTGACGAGGCAGTCGGCTGCGTTGCAAGAGGAAGGCGAAGCAGTTAGTTTAGGCGAACCCTTGGCGTCGACTTCCATGAAAGACGACGCGCTGCAACTCGCCGAATCGAGTTTCGTTTCAATGAGCTTGTTGGGAATTATGACGCGGCTTTGCTCTTGCGAGCGCAGGCGTCCGAGCGAACGCAAACGCCACTCGTAAGAGTCGAATTGTAATTTCAAGTTTCCTTGCTTGTCGAAGAACGAGAGTCCTTCCCTCGTCAAACGCGCGGTTTGGTCGCCGCTCTGGTAATTCTCCTGGTAATCCGTGCAGCCTTCACCCTTCAACGTGTCCCAAAGCCTGCTGTTCAACGCGAAAGCACTGGACTCGATGTGAACGTAAGTGATTTCGCTGGGCGCAACCACGCCGTTCTGCATTTGCATGTTGACTTTCAAGTTGAGAATCTCGCGCATTGCAGCCAAGTTGTTCACGGGCGAAGCGCTGGCTTGCAACGCTTTACCCAAGTTGAGTTGGGATAAGAAGTCGGTCAAAGGCTGCGTTTTCTGCGTGATAGTCGAGAGTTGCGACGTTTTCTTCGGGTCTTCACTCAACTGTTGGTAAGTGAGAATCTTGTATTGCGAGTCGTGGCAGTTCGTGACGTAACGCTGAGCCATCCCGCTCCAGTAAGTTTGCCC
>CAZOKY010000057.1:0-4322 GCA_964580705.1 Microcaldota archaeon
GGAAGCGTGTGGATGCAGGGCGCGGACGGCGGAAGCGTTCGCGAAACGCGCGCTTCGATTTCCGAGGAGTCGGAATCGTTTTGGGGGCGGACGAAGTACGCGGAGAAGCAGGCTGGCGGTTATTACGCGGGGCGGTTCGGAGTAGTCGAGGCGCTGCACGCGATGCGCAAGCAGGCGCGTTGCGTCGTGTTCCGCGAAATCGGTCGCGAGTACCAGGTTCCCGTCGGGGTTTTCGAGGTGCGGGAAAATGTTCGTCACGCTTTCAAGAACGCGCCCGCAAAGTTTTCTACGTTGAACGATGCTTTCGCGGAACTGCGTTTGCGGTTGAAGAACCCGCTTGAATCGTACCTCGAGCAAAGCGTCGTGTTGCGGCAGCGCAGGTTGAACGAGTTTTAACTTTTTTTGTTTTTACTCGGCGAAGTTTTTCAAGCTGGTGAAATCTAGTTTGTCTTCTTTCGTGATGAATAGTATTTCGTAGTCGCGGATTAAGTCGCCGAAGCGGGTTTTGGCTTCGCGTACGATTTCGCTTAATTGTTTGATGTCTTTGAGTTCGAAGTCCACGTCGAAGTCGCTGACGCCTATTCCTTCGACAAGCCAAATCGAATTGGGATGCGCGGCCCAGTGGGCGTAAAACTCTTTTTTCTTGGCGGCGCTCGCGTTTTGGAGTTTGAACATTATTTTCACGAATTGGTAGTTGAACGCCTCGTAATTGATTTTTATGGTGAACACTTGAATTGTTTGCGTTGCGACGAGTTCGCGCAACCGCTTGCGCGCGGTGACCGTGGATGTTTTCGTGCATTTCGCTAACTCGTCGAGTGGCGCGCGGGCGTTGGCAGACAATGCGGCGAGCATTCGCAAGTCGGCGTTAGTCAGGTTTCGCTTGCGCAGTTTAGGGTTGTTCGGCAGCGCGCTGGTTTTTTCGTTTACGAGGTAGCCCCGAGTGCACCGGCTTATTTGAGTGATGGTGACCACGTCGAGCAACGATATTTTGGAGCCGAATTTTTCTCGGAATTCTTCCAGGAACGCGTTGACTTCGCTTGCTTCGCCGCAAAGCACGTTGAAGGCGGAATCGTATTTTCCGACGCAGCGAGTGGACCAAGTGACTTTGTGGTGGCTGCGGAGGAACGCGTGGTATTCTTCTTCCTCGCGTTCGCTCGCGTTGCGCAAGCGAACGTAGCACTTGTACAAGCCGAAGCCGAGTTTCGGGTAGTCGGCGTAAGCGTAGAACGATTCGATTAAGCCGTTGTCGATCAAGCGGTTTACTCTGTACTTCGTGTTTTCTTTGCTTAGTTTGAGTCGGCGGGCTAGCGCGGCGTACGGTTGACGCGAGTCGCGGTCGAGTTCGAATAAAACGCGTTTGTCGCGCGAATCCAAGGATTCGAGCGACAGAGCGGCGGCCAACGGCATGTTACTTAAAACGAAATAATTGTATTTAAGTTTTTCGTTTCGGGTTAAAAACTGCTTATAAAACGTTTTTAATCGCAAAAACCACTTCTTTTCACGGTTTTGGAGGCGTTGCGTCATGGATTTAGCTTTATTATTTTTCGTTGGCTTGATAGCCGTCGTTGTTTGGCTGGTGTTAAAGCCCGTTGAAACAGGGGGCGGCGAGAAATTCGCATCGCGTGCTTCGGAACCGCACGCGCCGCAGTTTTTGCCGTGATTTTTGCAGTGTTTTTTTCGTGTTTTTGCAGTGATTTTTTTTATGGTTGAATTGAATTCGTCTGACTGGTTTTATTACGGCGAGTGGCAACAGCCGCCGTTTTCCGCCGCGTTTTGGGTTCACTGGTTTGACGCAGGGCTCGTTCGCGAAATGAATTTGCGGGAGTTGCGCGGCGGTTTCGTGTTGTTGGACGGCCACTCGATTCCGTTGCGCGCCGATTTCGAGGCGTTGACGCGGCGTGCTGGGGTTGCAGTCGAAAAAAAAGACGCGGCGTTTATGGCGTCAATTTGCGGGGTTTCTCAACGGGTTTTCGGCGAAGCGCTTTCTTTCTCCAAAAAATTGGGTGGCTGGCACGACTGCGATTCAGTAAAACTGTTCGAGGAGTTCGTCGCAATTGAAAAGAAGATAACGTGTCCTTGGACGGTTGCGTGCATTTTGTCGGACGTGCTTGGGGACGCGTTGGCGGCGCGTGCTGCGGCAATCGGCGTGAACGTCGGCGGTGTCATCGCGCGTTTGCCGTCGAAGGAGTCGATTATGTTGAGGCAGCGCGCTGAAGCGCTTGCGTTGAAACGCGAGCTCGGTCTGGAAGGAAAAACGCCTGCTTTGATGGAAAAAATCGCGGAGCACGTTCGAGCGTATGAATGGATTGGCACGCATCATTGTTGGGGCGAGCCGTTTACGGTCGAAAAGTTTTTCGCGGAACTCGCTTCACTCGAAGAAAAACCGTGCGATGCGGCGGAAGCGGAAGGCGGCGGGATTCCGGAGGAACTCGTTTTCGTTGCTAATGCGGCGAACGACGCGGGTTTCTTGCGGCAGTATTCGGCGGAAGTCTTCAACGTCGTCGCTTACGTGGCGCGTCCGTTAATGAATGAAATCGCTGGAAAATGGGGTTTGTCTTACAAAGAATTTACCATGATGACGCCCGATGAAGTCATTGCTTTGCTGCGAAGCGACGCTAAACCAAACGCGCTTTCACTGTCGGAACGCAAGAAAAACGGTTTCTGCGTTTTCGAACGCGCCGGACGCGAAGTCGTCGTCTCGAACGAGAAAGAACTGCGCGCTCTTTACGCGGAGCTCGCGCCTCAAATGAAAACTCCCGCCGCAAACGTCAAGACGCTGCGCGGGCGCGGGGCGTGCCCCGGAAAAGCGCGCGGCGCAGTCAAAATATTTTTGGTTCCGGAGAACTTGGATAAAATGAAGCGGGGGGACGTTTTGGTCGCGCCGATGACGACGCCCGACTTCGTTCCGATAATGAAGCGTGCTGCCGCCATCGTGACGGATAACGGCGGCTTGTTGAGTCACGCGGCGATTGTGAGCAGGGAACTCGGAATACCGTGCGTAGTTGGAACGCGGCAGGCGACGCGCGTTCTGCGCGATGGCGACGTCGTAGAAGTAAACGGGGAAACGGGCGTCGTTAATCTTTTTTAAGCAAGTAATATTCTTGTAGCAACCCGCCCTTCAGCGGTTGTCTTAGCAGGAAAACAGGCGTACGTCCTGGTGCAAACCTTGCGCTTTTGTTCCCTGCGTCTTGAGAAAAGATGACCGACGAACCTAGTTTGGCGCATATTTGTTCAACGCGATTCATGACTTCCGTTCCAAGTTTCGTTCCGTATCCTTGCTTCGTGAGATTTTTCGGTACACATAACCCTTCAAGCATCAGGGTTTTGCTGGGGCGCGCGCCGTTTTTCTCTAGTGCGGCGTCAATTGCGGCGGGGTCTTCCGCGAAACCTTGGTACTCGCTTTTCTTCCAATGCGCTATCGTCACGATTCCGACGAGCGTCTTTTCAGCGAACAAGCCTACTACCACGTGGTGTTTCGGGTTAGCGAGCCAGTGCTTCGCACGCCTCAGCCCGTTTTGTCTCTGTCTTTCCAATTCCTCGGTCGCATTCTCGGAAGCTCGGGCGCGAGCGTAAACGCCTGCTATTTCTTGCAACGCGTTCGGGCGCCTTCGCGTTATTCTTTTGAAGGTAAGGCGCGGCGCGTACGCACTTTTAGGATTCACGTTTAGTTTAGGCGCGTTAAAGCTTTTTAACGGTTCCTCGCGCCGCGTCGACTTCGACTAAGTCTCCGTCTTTGAGAACGTGCGTGGCGTGCTTGGTGCCGATTACGCACGGTATGCCGAGCTCGCGCGAGACGATTGCGGCGTGGCACGTCACGCCGCCTTGGTCCGTCACTATGGCGGCGGCTTTCTTCATTGCGGGCACGACGTCGGGGTTCGTCGCGATGGCGACGAGCACGTCGCCTTGCCTCATTTTCGGCAAATCCGCGGGCGTGGAAATCAAGCGTACAGTGCCGCGCACTACGCCGGGTTTCGAGCCCAAGCTAGCCGTCTGCCCCTTGAGTTCTTTCACGGCGTAATCGTGTTTTTCTTCCGCGCCTGCGGCAAGCTTGCGTGCTTCGTCGCCGAGAAAGATTTCGTCGTAACCGCGTTCCGAGTAAAACACGCAGAACTTTTCGCGTTCCGCGAGTTGCTTCAAGTCGAAGCCGCCGTAGACTAACAACGCTTCGTATTCTGGTGTGAGCATGAAGCGCGCTTGGTTCAACGTTATGCCGAATCGGCGCGAGATTTCCTTGAATACGCGGCGCATTTCGTAGAGCGCGCGGATTTGCGCGTACCTGCGGTAGAATTTCGTGAGCATGAAGTCGGCGTAAACCGCGAAAA
>CAZOKY010000057.1:4422-6586 GCA_964580705.1 Microcaldota archaeon
GTTTTAACCACGAGTTTAAATTAAACCGCGTTCGAAATAAAAAGCGAAGGGTGTTTTGTTTTGCCTTACAACGCCGCAAGGCGGTTTACCAGCAGTTTAAACCGTGACGCGCGTTTGAATCGAAGTCCGTTGGTTTGCGCGTTGAAAAGAAGTTTCTACGGACCTTTGGTTATTGTGCGGAATACTGGCAGCGGGTTTACGCCCCACCAGCGGCGAGTGATTCGAGCGCTTTTGAAGGAATCCGTTCGCGGTTGCTACATCAAGTTTAAAACACGTCATTACGCCAGCAGCGTTTGGCGTATTAGCTTAAGGCGTTAACGTCGACGCCGCTTTCAAGAAGCGGTCGTTTCACTCGGTTTTGAATTTGTAGCCGTACGCGATTATGCCTTCAGTCGCGTCCGCGTAAATGCGACGGAAAACCATTCGCACCGGCGCTCCGATAACGATTTTTTCCGACGGCGAATCCACGATTTGCGTGAGCAGCTTCACTCCGTTTTCGAGTTCCACGATTGCGAGCCAGTACGGCGACTCGTGCTCGAAACCGCTGGGCGCGGCGTGCACGTGCGTGAACGAAAAGATTTTTCCGGTGCGCGGCATGCGTTGCTTGACGAGCTTGCCTTTCCTGCGGCATTTCGGGCAGATTTTGCGGTTCGGGTAGTAAGGCGTTCCGCACGTTTCGCACTTGCAGCCGATCAAGTTGTAGCGCTCGGGAATGCGGCGCCAAACCAACGGAAGAGAGTGATGCATTTTTCAGTTCACCAATAAACCAAGCGTCTTCTTTTTTCAAGTTTTCTTTAAGATGTGGACGACTGCGGTGCCTCCGCTCCCGCCCACGTTGTGGCACAAACCGATTTCGGCTCCGTGCACTTGCCTTGCGCCCGCTGTGCCGCGTAATTGAGAAACGGTTTCCGCGAACTGCGCGATTCCCGTAGCGCCTACGGGGTGGCCTTTGCCTTTCAAACCGCCGCTCGTATTGACTGAGATTTCGCTTCCGAGGGCGGTGCGCCCGGCTTCCGTCGCGGGTCCGCCTTGACCTTTCTCGAAGAAGCCAAGGTCTTCGATCGCCATGATTTCGCCGATAGTAAAGCAGTCGTGCACTTCAGCGACGTCAACGTCTTTCGGCGTGATGCCGGCTTGCTTGAACGCGTCGCGCGCAGCGACTTTAGTTGCCGCGAGTTCCGAGAGCGAGCGGCGGGAAGCGAGCGCGAGTGTGTCGCTGGCTTGTGCGCTGGCGGCGATTTCGATTGGTTGTTCCGAGTAGATTTTCGCGACTTCGTGCGCTGCGAGGATTGCAACCGCGGCGCCGTCCGTAATCGGCGAGCAGTCGAAGAGTTTGAGCGGTGACGAGACGACGGTCGACTTCATTACTTGCTCGACGGTGATTTCTTTCTGGTATTGCGCGTAAGGATTGTGCACGGCGTTCTTGTGGTTTTTGACGGCGACGGCAGCCATTTGTTCTTCCGTCGTGCCGTACTCGTGCATGTGCCTTCGCGCCATCAACGCGTAAATGCTTGGAAACGTGGCGCCGTTGAACAACTCCCATTCTTGGTCGCCTGCGCCGCCGAGCGCTGTCGCGACGTCTTCGGTTGAAACGTCAGTCATTTTCTCGATTCCGCCGACTGCTACGATGTCGTAAGCCCCGCTCGCGACTGCGAAGTACGCGGCGCGCAGCGCTACGCCTCCGCTCGCGCAAGCGGCTTCGCAGCGAATCGCGGGAATCGGGTTTAAGCCGAGTTGGTCCGCGAGGAGCGCGCCAACATGTTCTTGTCCTACGAGGCGGCCGCTGCTCATCGAGGCGCCGAACAACGCCTGGATTTTTTCGCCTTCGAGCTTGGCGTCCGCCAGCGCGCGGGCGCCCGCTTCAACGGCTAGTTCTCGAAAGCTTTTTTCCCAGTGTTCGCCGAACTTCGTTAAGCCGACTCCGATGACTGAGACTTTCCTCATTTTAAATCACGAATAATTGCAATCAATCGCAAAACCATCGTCACATGCTCTTGAGTTTCCTGCGGTGTTTGACGTAAACCGCGTAATCCACGTACGTCTTGTTTTCGTTAATCAAATCCCAAACGCGTTTCACGGGCCTGCGCCCTTCTTCCAAAATCGCGTCCGTTACGGTGAGTGCGAACGCGTCGCTTCCCGCTCCGCTTCCGTACGAGACGGCGAG
>CAZOKY010000058.1:0-6577 GCA_964580705.1 Microcaldota archaeon
TCGCGCGGCCGATTCCGTACTGCACCGCGAAAACGTTGGAACCGTAAGCGAAATATTCGGTTACAATCAACGCGTTCCACCCGCCGCCAATCGCCGTAATGCTGCCCGTGACTAGGGAAGGAAGAATAGCCGGCAACAACACGCGCTTCCAGTAAAGAATTCCGCGCACGCCGAAAGAACGCGACACGTCGCGCACTTCATCCGAAACCGAGGAAAACGCGCCTAACGCGTTGAAGAAAATGTACCACTGCATTCCCGTCAAAAGCAGGATTATTGAAGCGAACTCGATGCTGCCCGTAACCATTATGATGAACACAACGAGAATCGGGAAAAGCCCTGTTGCCGGAACGGACGCCGTGATTTCCGCTACCGGCAGCAAAAAACGGCGCGCCTTCTTGTTTTTCGACAAGTAGTAAGCGAAAGGAACCGTCCACGCGAAGCTCAAGACGAAAGCGGCGAAAATCCGCAGCAACGAAGCGGCGACGTGAATAGGCAGCGCGTAAACGTTCGGCGAAACAGGCGAAGCGAACGCGTGCGCCGCCAGAAACGCGTAAAGAATGAAGAACCAGCCGCCGCCTAGAAGCAGCAACGCGAAGACGAGCAGTTGGCGTCCGAACCAGGAAGCGACGCCGCCTAAAGGCGTTAAAACGAACGCCGACAACGGGCGCGCCACGAAGCGAGTGGCGAAGTAACTGGTTTCGCGCGCGAGCTTCGAGATGCCTCGCGTAGTCTGCTTCGCGTAAGGAACCCAACGCCACATGTACCGCCCGCGCGCGGAACTCATTGCGTTGAACGCGTTCGAGTAAGCGTGGTAAACGCGGCTGCTCAAAACAGGCGCCGTCGAGCCATCGTAACGGAAAGACGCCGCCCACACTTGAAGCGGACGCCAAACCAGGAATTCGATCGCTATAATCAAACTCGTGAGAACCGCGAGTCCGGCGAACGTCAAATCCAGCCTGCCCGCCGCGGCGGCGTCAACGAGGAAACTGCCTATTCCTTCAAGCCGGTACGTGCGCCCGCCCATGGAAATGAGTTCGCACGCTATGAGGAAGTACCACGCGTTAGTCCAACTCATTATCGCGTTGTAGACGAGCTTTGGAATGCTCGCCGGAAGGTAAAGCGAGCGGAACCGCAGCCAACCCGTAACGCCGTAGGAACGCGACGCGACGAGCAATTCGCTTGGAAGCGTTATGATTGATTCGTAAACCGCGAAAGTCATGTTCCACGCGGTGCACGAAAAAACCAGCAAGACGCACATTAGTTCGAGGCCTAAATGCGAGCCGTTGAAAAGCATGAGCAGGAAAAGCCCGCCCGTAGGAAAAAAACCGAAGAGAGGCACCGCTTCCTGGACGTCAAGCATGGGAAGCAAAATCGAGCGCCACTTCGTCGCCGCAGCCATCGTGCCGAAAACAACGGCGAACACGACTCCCAAAACAACCGCGGCTACGACGCGGGAAAGCGAGGCGAGCACGAGGAAAGGCAGTTGACTTGCTTCGGGTTGCGCGAAAACGCTTGGAAGCTTCGATTGAAACAAAAACACGACTAGGAATAAGACGAATGCTACGCCGGCTGCGAGCGCGAAGTGCCTCGGCTTCAAGGAAAACCCGTGATTTGCATGGCGCGCCCCGTTTTTTTCGCCGCGTTTTGACTCGCCGCTCTTGAATTCGCCGCGCTTTCGTGGAAACAACTGTTGTTCACTCCCGCAAATAACCAATCAATATTCAATCAAAATTGTTAGCCCCGCAAAATATAAACTCGTTTCGCAGTCGTTTCGCACGCCGAACGCGAATGGTTTTAAAGTCGTTTCAGCGTAAGATAACCGTTGAACGTTCCGTTGAACGCAACCGTTTAACGCAAAGTAAGCAATAAAAGAAGCAACAAAAAAAGCAACAAAACAGCAAAGGTGGTTGTTCGTGAAACTATTCATTGATTCGGCTAACGTAAACGAAGTGCGCGACGCGGCGTCGTTGGGCGTAATCAGCGGCGTAACGACGAACCCCTCGCTCGCGCTGAAGGCGGGAAAACCGTACAAGGAAAGCGTTCTCGAAATCGCGAAGCTCGTCGACGGACCCATCAGCGTGGAAGGCGTCGCGACGAAAGCGCCTGAAATCGTGGCGGAAGCAAAGGAAATCGCGAAGTGGCACAAGAACTTCGTAGTGAAAGTCGCGATGGGCGAGGAAGGAATCAAAGCCGTGAAAGCGTTGAGCGCAAGCGGCGTAAAAACTAACGTCACCCTCGTTTTTTCCGTCAATCAAGCGTTGCTGGCGGCAATCGCGGGCGCGTCGTACGTCAGCCCGTTCATCGGCAGGCTCGACGACAACGGGCAAGACGGAATGCAATTAATCCGCGACATCATGCAGTGCTACAAGAACTACGGTTTCGAACGCAGCACGCAAGTCATCGTCGCGAGCGTTCGCCATCCGCTGCACGTGATTGACGCGGCGAAGGCGGGCGCGCCCGTCTGCACCTTGCCGTACGGCGTCTTGCGGCAAATGTTTAAGCACTCGTTGACGGACAGCGGCATCAAGAAGTTTCTCGAGGACCACGAAGCACTGCAAGCAATGCACAAAAAATAGAAACAAACTTAATTGTTTTTCGTCTGTTTTTTCCTTACTTTTTGCCTTGCGGCAAGGGGGCTTGCGAATTCTGTTCTTTGGAAGGCAAGGGAACCGAATCGCATTTTTCCTTTCCTTGAAGCGTTTTCGCGAGTTCCGACAAAGTCGCTCGACTGTTTCCCGCAGCGCTTTCTTCCCGAAACTTGCAGAATACGGCTGCGGCGACGACCGTCGTCCACAAACCCGTTTTGTCGCACACGGCGCTTTGAGTCACGTTCATAGTCTTAACGATTTTCCCGCTGATCTTGAATTGTTGTTCGCGCTCGTCCCAACTCCGATTCAAATCGAACTCAAGGCCGAGAGTGCTCGCAAGCATGCTCGCCGCAAGGTCTTCCGCGTAATCCGCGGATTGCTCGTCGTTTTGCCCGAACGCGTGGTGTTCACTCAAGTAACCGTAAGCGGTTTTGTCGCTGGGAATCGCGGCGCCAATGCTTGCGCTTATTACGCGGTAAGGCTCGTTCGTGGCGTTGCGGCTCATTACGACGAAAGTGATTTGTCCGGGCCTTAACATCTCAAGCCCTTTGGTGCGTGGAACGATTTCGCAACCCGGCGGTAGAATGCTGGACACCGTCACGATGTTGCACGGCGCGATTCCGGCGTCTCGGAGCGCGAGCTCGAACGAGTGTAGTTGTTCCTTATGGCGTCCCACGCCTTTCGTTAAAAAGACTTTTTCGGGAATCATTTAATTTCCGTTTTTCTCCGTTGCAACTTCAAAAACAATAAAGGTTCGCGGCTTCGAAAAGCATCGAAAAAAAGAGCGAAAACGCGTCGTGTTTTTTTCCGTGCGCTTCTTTGCGTGCTGTGAATTCAGCGCGAACTGGTTTTTAAGCTTTATCCCTCGCTTTCCCGCCCGTTTTTCCCGTTGAACCCAAAAACTCTTTGTACGCTAAAATCTTCACGCACAAGCGCGCGGCGGCGAAATCCGCGTAATGCAACCCCTGCTGCGGGCATAACTCGACTACGTCCGCGCCTATTACGCGGGCGTTCGCGCAGCCTCCGCGCAGAATGCGCAAGACGTCGCGCCAATGCAAGCCGCCAGGCTCGGGCGTGCCAACCGCAGGCATTTCGCTGGGGTCGAACGCGTCGAGGTCGAAAGAAATCCATACGGGCCCGCTTCCTACTGCGGAAGCGATTTCCCCGATTTTGCGTTCGAACGCCGTTGCGGCTCCGAGGGCGTGGTGCGTCGAACCGTCTTCGTTCTCAAAATCGCGAGCCCAAAAAACTTTCAACTTGTTTTCCGCGGTTTTTTTGATTAAATCGTATTGTTCCTCGTCGAGAGAACGGATGCCGACTTGCACGAGGCGGCAGCCGTCGTCGAGCATGCGCCTCGCAGCGCAAGCGTGGTTGAACGCGCTTCCGTCGAACTCGTTGCGCAAATCCGCGTGCGCGTCGAAGTAAAGCACCGTCAAATTCGAGTGTTTTTCAAGTGCGGCTCGCACCGCGCCCACGCTGATGCTGTGCTCGCCTCCCAACACTAACGGAAAACACTCCTTATTATTCAATAACGATTTTACGGAATCGTGCACGCGTTCGACTGTTTTTTCCGGTTTTTCCGCGTTGTCGCCTACGGCGGGGCAAGTATGAATTTTGAGTTCGTCGAGCGGTCGCTTGAATTCTTCGTCGAACAACTCGACTTCAGCGCTCGCGTCAATTATGGCTTGCGGGCCGTTGCGCGTTCCGCGCTTGTAAGTAACGGTCGCGTCGTACGCAACCGGCAGAACGCAGTAACGCGCGTTCGCTAACGGCGTTTCTTGCGGCAAGTCGAGAAAACCTTTCATTTGAATCAACTTTTTTCGCGGACGCATTTTGAGGAAGCCGTGCAATTAAAGCTTTTCGTTACCTGGAACGATTTTTTCCGCGCGGGTAAAACCAGTGAACCGCGCCAGCCAAAACCAATACCGACAACGCGGCGTAAAGCAGCGAGTAATCGAGTTTCGCTGAAACCGTTTCGACGGAACGCACTAATACTACGGGCGCGCGCGAAGCAGCGAGTTCGTCAGGCGTCACCTGGCGGAAAACGCCGTACGAAAACTCGCGTTGCGAACCGGAAGACAACACGTCAATCACCCACTCGGCGCTACCCTCTAAAAGCCTTTCCGGCAAAGAAGAATACTCGACGTGCTCCCCTTTCGCGAGAGCGTCCACGAACTCGGAAACCGACACGCCGAACGCAGCCGCTTTCCCCTCGTTGGAAACGCGGAGAGTCACGCGCGTTAAAACGCCGTCTGGAGTTTGAATGAAGTCAATCGTACGCCGCACGACCACCTTCGCCGCCTCACCCGCCCGACAAACCGAAGAATTACACGAACCAACAGCGCCAATCGTTCCACTGACTTCCGATGCGCCCACAACATTATTTTTCTCACCAAGCGTAAGAGTCGGTTCAACGCCAAGCGTCGGCGTAGGCGCAAGAGTCGCCCCAACACTCGGCTTGGCCGTAGGCTCAACAGTCGGTTCAACGCTTGGAGTGGGAGTCAATGAAACCTCGGGCGACGCAGTAGGCGTAGGCGAAGCAGACGGCGCAGGGGTCGGAGTCGCGCCGCCACCGCCAGCGTACTCTGTGTAAACAGTCAACGAAAAATTGTTGGTTTGAATATAATTGTAGGAATCGTAGAATAAAACGCTCCAGTAATACGTGCCCGTTAAAGGTAACGTCACCGCGTCAAAACAATGCTGCACGCCTGAAAACAAACTACTCGCGTTAACCGCCGAATAATAGTAACTCGGACCGTTGACGGCGAGGGAAGCATTGACCGGCGAACCGGGCGTCACGGGCGTGAAACAAAAAACTTGCGCGTAAGAAGTGGAATTCGTTGCGTTTGCGGGCGAGACAAGCGTCGCGCTGCGCGTCAAACCCAACACGCGAGTCAACGCGACGTTGCTTGAAACGCCTGACTGCGAATTATTCGACAACGCACCGAGCGATGCGTTAAACCAATGCGGAGTAGCATTATAGATTCCAGAAATGTTTTGGTAGTACTCGAAAACCGTTTGCCTAGGAATCCAACCAGTCGAGTTCGTCGAAGCATTGAAAACGCTGCTGCCGTTGACGTTGCTCGCATTGATTGCCGCGTTCACGAGCCCGTTACCGTTCAAATCCGTCACGCGCACGTCCGCGTACCAAGAAACATTAATGCCGCCAGTCGCACCGCTGTAAAAACCCGTATCGCTCTTGTCGAAAGAACAGTTCGTGAAATTGTTGATTCCGAAGCCGCGCACGAAAACGTCGGCGACTCCCGCGTAAGAAGCGCTTAAAACCCCGTCGCTGACGGCGTTCCAGTACGAAGTGTAGAAGTAAACCGCTTGCGACGCGCCGCTCCCTGTGATCGCCACGTTGTTGCCTGAAACTACGGAGTAATTCGAAGAATAAAAATAAAGCCCTCGCGAATCCGTGCCGCTTGCAGTAATCCAGTTTCCGGTAATCGTGTTATTCGACGATGAGGAAAAGTAGATTCCGCCCCCGTAGTTATTGTTCGCGGTGTTGTTTACGAACGAATTGTTCAACGATGACGACACGTACGATAAATAGTTGTCGTAGTTTGCGGTGTTGTTTACGAACGAATTGTTGTTTGACGACGAAACCACGCAGAATGCGTTGCCGTTGTTACCATCGTGACGGTTGTAGTTTGCGGTGTTGTTTGCAAACAAGTTGTTTGAAGACGCGGACAATAAGAACCCGTTCTCGCTGTTGTTGTTCACAATGTTGTTTACGAACGAGTTGTTGTTCGACGACACTTTCAAGTCGAACCCGTACCAAACGTTGTTGTTTGCTGTGTTGTTCACGAACGAGTTGCTTGACGCCGGCCACAACATGAACCCGACGTCGCTGTTGCCGTTCGCAGTGTTGTTAACGAACGAGTTGCTTGAAGACGACGTAGCCAACCAGAATCCGTCGACGCCGCCGTTTGCGGTATTATTCGTGAAAGCGTTGTTTGTCGCCGCGTCCAACCAAAACCCGTTGT
>CAZOKY010000059.1:0-1846 GCA_964580705.1 Microcaldota archaeon
CCATGAATTTGTAGTAAGAGTCTTCGATTTTACGGTATAAACTCATGACTGCTCAGCCTCCGATTGCAGAAAACGCTAAACGTTTTTCCATTAGAGAAAAACGCGTTGAAAACATGAGAAAAGTAATGAGCGCTGCGCTTAAAAAACGGTTCCATGAACGCGGATTTAAAATTAGAATAAAAAATTAATAAAAATTAGAAAAAAAGAAAAGAAGAAAAAAAGAAAAAAATCAGAACAACAGCGTGTACAACGCGAACGCGACTCCCGCGCCGACGAGCGAGGCGAACAAGTTGACTGAATCGTTGTCGATGAACTCGAATCCGCGCCTCAACTTCGTCTTGCAGCCGCAGCGGTGCAAACGCTTTTCCGTTTCCTTCCTGCACTTCGGGCAGTAGTAAACGGCTTGCACCGTAGCGCCGAAAAACGAGTCCGCGAGCCCGCCCACTACGGCGACGAACGCCGTCAGCAGCACGAGCCCTAACCCGCCTACGAATTGGCGCACGGGCGCGCCGAACGCCGCGCTGACTCCGGAACCCATTGCTTCGCCGACTGCGGCGCCAGCCCAGTCGAGCCCGTAAGTGACTAACGCGATGAAGAACCCTGCCGCGAACGTGACGCCTAAACCGAGTTTTGAAACCGCGCCGCTCGTCCCCCGCCTCACGCTCGCGAACGTAGTCACGAGCCGCGGGCGCTTTTCCAGAACCCCGATTTCGGTTGCCCACGTGTCCGCCGTAACCGTCGCAATCACGCCGAGGAACGCCGCGAAAATGGCGGGCGACTGGTAAACGTTGTATAACACTGCTAGCAACGCCGCGAGCCCTCCGTTCGCGAACACTTGCCAGAAGTCGCGGACGCCTTCTTTCGCGAACTCGAGGCGCGGAATCTTCTTTTGTTTTTTCCATAGTTTGCCGAGGACGTTGCTTGAAGCGAAAAAGAATATTATGAGCGCGAGCCACGTCCAACCACCGAACGAAAAAACGATCATTCCGACGGTGAGCGCCGCCACCGTGCCGCCGGCGTCGAGCCACTCGCGCTTGAAAGCGTAAATCGCTATTGCGAGGTTGAGGATGAGTCCGACGAGCGCGGTCGTCTGCGAGAAAACCATTCGAGCGTAAGCACCGCTTTTTTTATCGCGTTCAGGCATTTAAAAACTCGCGGGCGCAGTACGAGCCATGCGAAAAGCTTTAAAACCCCTAACAAGCAAGTATTAACGCAATAGTAGTAACTTGAAGGTGGGGATTGAATGAAGAAGTGGGTTTTAGTGGCGCTTGCGACTATCGTCGCGTTCGCCGCCGCGTCTAACGTGAACGCTTGTTGGGGCAACGGTTGCGCGGGCGGTTACGACGACTATAATTATTATTACGGTAACGGCGTTTACGGCTACAACAATTACGATTACGGCGTTTACGCCGCGCCCGGTTATTACTACGTTCCGCCGCATTACGGTTACGCGGATTATTACCCGTATTGGGGTTACAATAATTATTATGGCGGCTACGCGGGCGGTTACGCTTATTCGTACAGCTATTCGTATTCTTACGGATACGGAAACGGTTACGGCGCGCCTATTTACCGTCAAAGAAGCATGCAAGAACAGGCTTGCGCCTACGGCTGGTGTTGAAAACCGATAACGTTCGAAAAACAATCCGCGCTTTTTCCTTTTTTCTTTTATTTTCTCTTACCGTTCTTTTTTTAAATTAGCGTAGTGATAACTAAATCTCGCTTCGCGGAATAATCCCGCGTTTGCCTCCGTAGCTCAGTGGTAGAGCGATTGCCTCGTAAGCAATAGGCCGAGGGTTCAAATCCCTCCGGGGGCTCTGAGTCTTAACCTCAGTTCCTACTCGCC
>CAZOKY010000059.1:1946-6426 GCA_964580705.1 Microcaldota archaeon
CGAGGGTTCAAATCCCTCCGGGGGCTCTGAGTCTTAACCTCAGTTCCTACTCGCCTAGTTCACTGCTCAATCGAACGCTAAAGCCACCAAAAGCCTCGCTGGACTCCAAGCAAAATGGCTTTTTAAAGCATGCGAGAGTCAGGCAAACAACGAAATGTGTTTCGTTTCTATTCAATTATTCTTAACGTTTACTGTAAATGCTGTTAGGCAACATCTGAATGAGTTTGAGTATGCCTTCTCTATGTAATTCACATAGTAACGCAATCGAGGATTCGGCAATTTTTATATCAACTTCCGATAGTGATTCAAGCGTATAGGTTCTACTTTTTGTTTTTGAATTCATGGTATGAAGTTCATGAACTATGTTAGGTATGACTGAATAGAGGAAACGGAAATAGTTAGTTTCAGCTTCAAATTTTCTCCTCACTTTAGTTGCCGATATTTGCTCCGTCTTTTCACTTCCTATAGCTAGTTGGCGAGCTAATTGAGTTAGAAGCAAAACGTCAGGAGTAAGACTACTAGCCACAGTAACCTCTTTTGATTTTTCTCCATATTCAATGCGTACTTTTTGAAGATATCCGAAATCAGTTTTAATAGCCGTTACTGTTTGAAGGTCGTATTCTTTAATTACCTTGAATCCTTTTTCGAGCATTATGTGATAATTGGATAACCAGAGACCAGCAGTGTCTTCTTTCATTAATTCATTCCAGGGCGTAACAAAACATGGTTCTGTTCTGCCATCATATGGAATTTCTTCAATACTGCCCAAGGTTTCAATAGCCTTACCACTAAGAAGCGCCCAGTAATACCCGTTAGCGAGTTTAATCTTGATAGCAAAATAAAGCGGTAAAGTGTACAGGTCGGCATATGCTCTAAGACGGCGGTATTTTCTTTTTGAAATAATGAAATTGACGTCTCCCTCGTTAGCTTTTTTGACTTCCACGAAAAATCGTTGTGCTAAAGTCTTGCCTTGGGTTCCGCTAGATTCGATGCTTGTTCTAACGGCGAGCAAAAAATCAGGTATCGTATATTTATCGAATGAGATTTTCTGTTTTTGATTAAGCCTAGTTATTTGCTCACATTTTCCGAGCAATAATGCAATTAAATAAAATTCGTCTTCGGCTTCAAGTCCTGCAAATCGCTCTGCAAGTCCTCGTTTGTTAGAAATTTTTTGCTCAAGCGCTTTCGTATAAGCAGAGTAGTCTGATTCTCCAAGACCAAAATATTCCGCGTTTGCTTGGACTCGTTTTATCTCTTGAATATATTCTATGTCCTTAGGGCTAGATGATAACGACATGGGCCATTCATACTCTGTTTTTTACTTTACCGCTTCTTTCACTATCTAGCGTTCTTCCGCCGCCAACCCATATAACCCATAAATAAGCTCGTCAATTAACGCATCAGTCTCCAAATTCTCCTTCTTTATCGTTCCCAAACAATGTGACCGTTAACGTCGTTCTTCTCGTAAACCTCTAAAATCTGCGCGCAAAAACCCTGAAGCGACTTGTCGTTGTTCTTTTTCGCGGCCTCATATAATCGCATGAAAAAGCGTTTGCCTGATTCTGTTTGCTTGTAATTCTTTTTCTGAAAATTGTGTTGAGCGCAAAGAGTCTCGCCGTTATCAATCGTTGCTTTTCCGCCTTGGTCTTTCGGCTTAATGTGGTCTACTTGTATTTCGACACCGTGTTCTCTACCTCGACCACAAACAACGCAGTGGTAATTATCGCGTTTCATAATTTCTTCTTTTTGAGCCTGAGTAAAGTCCTCTAATTCTTTGTTAACGACGAAGTCAGGGTCGTAACGGTAAACGCCTTTACTAACTTTGATTAGTAAACCCTTCTGGGAGAGATTTCGAATGCCTCGGTCCGGGTCGCGGAAAACCTCGCCCGTTCGCTTCTTGTATTCTGCTACAACCCAATCCACGATTTCCGGGTGCTTGATATCCCGTTTAGAATGCTTCTTGAAATACTCCATAATCAAATCGAGTTGCGTTTGGTTGTCTTCGTCATCCTTATTCATTTCAAATCACGCCTCAATGAGTTTTTTGTCGAAAATGTGTGCTTCGTTCATTAAACGCTTTTTCGCTAGCTCACAATATTCTAAGTCAATGTCGATTCCTGCCCCGCGCCGGTTGTTGAGCGCGGCGGCGACTAGAGTCGAACCACTACCTAAAAACGGGTCTAAAACCACGTCGTCAACGAAGCTGAATAGTTTAATGCAGCGCCGAGGGAGTTCTACGGGAAACGGCGCTGGGTGTCCAATTCTTTTCTTGCTTTCGCCTTGGAACTTCCAAACTCCGCTAGTCCACTCCATAAACTCTTCTTTATTCATGTCGGAAACTCCGCTTCCACTCATTTTCTTCCAACCGTCTTTGTAAAGAATCACTATGAGTTCAACAGGCGCAATGACGTAAGGCGCGGAGGCGCTCATCCAAGAACCCCATGCCGTCCGGCGCGAAATGTTGCCTTCATTCCAAATTATTGTAGAGTGGTACTTGAAACCAATTTTCTTGGCGATGGTCGTCAAATCCGCGCCAACGCTTTGCTGGCCGTCCTTATTTTTGTCCAGTGGAATGTTGAGACAAAAACGACCGTCGTCTTTCAACCACTCGAAGCATCGCGCCAACCATTTTCCGCTGAAGTCGAGATAGTCGTCGTAGGAAATCTTGTCGTTGTGACTATTGTATTTAATGTCCACGTTGTAAGGCGGCGAAGTCACTACCAAATCGACGCTTTTCGGGTCGACTTCTCGCGTTGAAATAACGTCATCATTAATTATCTTTAGACGGCTATTCTCGAAAAAGATTTTGCCCATTTTCCCACCGAACCAGACTTAAACGACGACAAGACAGATTAAAAGCTTAACGCCGGTTCGCTTCCACTGAACGCCTTATGAAATTAGAACTCGCCTAAACCGCCGCCTATTTTTGCGCGAGGTTTGCGCGAGACGGCGAAACGCGTGAAAACGAGCGCACTCCGCTTTTCACTCGCTGACCGGCTGAGTGTTTTCATTCGAGAAAACAATCGAAAAACTGTTTTTGTTCTCTTCTGCGCTTAAACCCAAAAAACGAGCAGACAAACGCACGGCGTTTTTCATGTGCTCGCTTTCCACGAATGGGTGCGCGAGAATTTTAAGCGTCAAATTAGGCGTCAAAAAACGCGAGTTTTCAAGCTTTTTCGCTTGATTCACTAGGGCCTAAATCAATCCTGCGCAACGCCTCTCCTCCATTATGAAAAACGAGGGAAAACCTTGTTTTTCTGACGCTTAACGCGCTCTATACTCTGTATAATTTTTAAATTATACCGGCGAAAAACAATAACTCACTACGTCAGCATAAACACGAGCAATAAAAAAATCGTGTTGACGCTTCACGAATGCTTTTCGCTTCTTCTTTCTTCGAGGCTACGGTTTTAATAAGGCGTTGACTCAGAACAAGGGAATTGAAAATAAGGAGTGTTTGAAAGTGAATTCTGCGTTTCTTGAAATGGTTGAAGAAGGTAACTTCGTCGTAGTAGACACGGAGACTACGGGTCTAGCGTATCCTGCAGAGGCTTGCGAGATAGCCGTAATTGATTCGAAAGGCAAGATTTTGTTTGATTCGTTAGTGAAGCCGTCGATACCGATTTCTAAGGACGCTGAGAGGATTCACGGGATAACTCTTCGGCGAGTCAAGAGTAAGCCTACTTTCGCTGCGCATTCCGGCGTTCTTGAATCGATTCTTGAGGGCAAGAATATTGTTTCTTACGGCGCTAAATTCGATAAAGATATTCTTTGTTGGTCGAGCGAGCCTCACGGAATCAAGACGAACTGGGGTAACATCGGGTCGTGGTGGTGTGCAATGAATTGGTACGCTCGAGTCTGGGGTCAACCGCATCCGGTGTACGGCACTCCGAAATGGCAAAAACTTGCGAACGCCGTTCAGCAGCAAGGTTTGACGGTGAAGGACGCTCACAACGCGTTGGGAGACTGCAGAATGACTTTAAAGTTGATTCAAAGAGTTGCTTCGAGCAAGCCGAATACGTACCGCGATTTTTGATTATGCGCTCAACGACGCTGACGAAGCAACCGCGTTTTTCCGCGTTTTTTCGGTTGTTTCACTGTTTTCCTGAATAGTTTTTTGATTGTTTCCTTGATCATGGCGCGAGTAATCACGATTCCGTACTTCGCGTACTTGTACTTCAACGTCCTCTTGGTAATCAGAATGAAACTCTTGTCGTATTCTTTTTGGTAGTAAGCGAATTTCTTTTCCAGCCAATCGGGTTGGCGGCTTAAACTCTTGCCTGTTTCAACGTCAAAACAATACTTTTTACCCTTCCAAGTAACGACTACGTCGGGGCCTCTAGTAACGTGCAACTCGACTTCATCCACGTGCTTCTTCAACTCGCTTTCGAGTAAGTAGCAGAAGAAAGCGTGTTCTTTGCTTTCGTTGTGGCGCGGCATAACCCAGTAATGCGCTGCGCCCGAGTCGCCAAACGCGCTG
>CAZOKY010000060.1:0-1937 GCA_964580705.1 Microcaldota archaeon
CGCATCGCGAGCTTCTTGAGCCCGATGGTGTTTCCGCCGTATTGCGTGTTCGCGCTGAAAACGATTTCGCCGTCCACGTCAATGTAAATGCGCCGCAGAGCGATGTTTTTACTCACGCGGCGTTCGTCGAGTTCTCCCGCCGAGTGAACGAACTTGAAGAATTTTCCTTCGCGCGCTTTCGGGTTCCGCAGGAATTCACCGTAGCCTTGCCTGTAAAGCAAATTCTCGTTGTGCGCGACGTAAGCGCTGTCGGTGAGCTGAACGCACGGAATCGAGAACGCGCCGCCTGCGGGGCCGAGACAGTAAAAACCGAGGAACGCTTCCTTGCCGACCGAGGCGCCTCGCAATATTTCGCGCACTTCCCGCACGCGTTCGCCGCGTTCGCCAGTCGCAATCGCATCGCCCAGTTTTTCGTTCGCGTTGACGAGAACGAGCGTGTGTTCCTTGTCCCTGCCTTGGTCCGCGTAATTATCGAAGTGCGCCGTGTGCTTTTGCCCGGGCGACGCGGTCAACGCGCGTTCTTCCTTGTCGCGCAACGCGGCTTTGCGGACGTAGTCGACGTCTTGCGGCGAACCGTCTGAAACGAACAAGCGCTGCGGTTTGAGGAGCGAAACGTATTCCGCAGCGAAAGCGTTTACCGCTTCGTTGTTCAACACCCGCAGTTTGCGTATCGACTCCGCGTCGACGACGTTCTTCTTCTCCAACTCGTTCAAAGTTTCAGGCAAAGCGACCACTTCTCAACCACTTTTCTAGGGAAGAACTTTGAAGCGCCAAAAAGATTTAAAGCGTTGCCTTGCCAGCGCTTTTTATAAAGTTGAAGCGGGTTGCTTTAAACGGTGGTTTAAAAAATGACTGACCAATCCCGCTTGTCTAAAGTCTTCGGCTCGAAAACCGGTTCAAGCTCCGGTTCCGTAACTCCTTTTGATTCAAAGAGAACAACCGCGTCTCCCGTTCAACCCAAGCAAGGCGAAGTCAAACAGATTACGATTCAAATGCCGACGATCGCGATTCGAATCGACGACCACTTCAAGGCGAAACTCCCGTTCCTCTTGCTGATGTTCCTGTTGTTCGCGTTCTCGCTCGTGTTGCTCGAGAAAGCGAATTTTCACGCGATAGACCTCGTGGACATCGAACGCTTGCAGTACAACGCGAGCAAGCTTTGGAGCATTTCCTTCCTCCTCTTCACGTTGTTGTACTCTTTCGCCGTAGCGCTCGCCATGTTTTACGGGTTCGGCCAAAACTGGGGTTCAACCATTTTCGTGGCTTTAGGCGCGCTGGTAATCGCGGGCGCGGCTTCGTTTCTTTACCCGACGGGTTCTTACCCGTTCGCGTTCGTTTCGCTCGCGTTGACGCTTTGCGCCGCCTCGTTCGTATCTAATTTCAGGACGCGAGTCAAGTTTTCCAGCATTTACAGTACGGCGGGCACCGCGCTCCTCGTTTTAATCGTCCTATCGTTTTTCGTGGCGTTCACTCAAATCGCCGCGAACAAAGACGTTTTCATCGACACGTTCATCGCGAGCGGAGTCACCGCAAGCCTCACCCAAACGCAAAGCCCTTCAGTCGGCAGTTTGTTGTCGCCGCAAATGCGCAACGACATCACCCAGCAATTTACTAATTCAATCACTGAACAACGCGTCCGCTCGTGGTTTGAAGGAATTCCTGATTTCAACAAGTTGAGCGACAAAATACAGACTTCGACTATTACCGGCGTACGCAAAAACCTAACCAAAGATTTGCGGAACGAGTTGCCGGATTTGCTTTCCAACATACAAATAAGCAGCGGGACTCCGAGCGACGGCGGAACGGATGCAGTGAAGCAGGCGTTGGGCCAGACTCCCGCGTTCGTCGCGTTCTACAACAACTTCGCTTTGCTTATGGCCGTATCCGTCGCGAGCATAGTCGCCGTCTTCGCTTTCGTTATAAAGCTCGTCGCAACG
>CAZOKY010000060.1:2037-3947 GCA_964580705.1 Microcaldota archaeon
TTTTCTTCCTCGACGTCGATGAGCCGCAGAAAGATTTCTCCGAAGAACTCGTCTTGCCACGCCGCGAGCTTCTGCTCCTGCACTAGGTGCAAGACCGGAATCAAGTGCGAGATGACGCTGTCGGCGTAACGCGGGGGCGCGCGTCCGTTCAACTTTCCGCGCGCGGATTGGACGAGCGCGGAAAACATGAGGAGTCCTTCCGCGTCCTTCAATTCCTGCGCTTGCCCGAGAACGTGTTGCATTCGCTCGCCCATGTTTTCAGTGGGCGTTTCGAGTTCGAGGACTTGCGCGAGCCCGGGCGGGAGCGGCGTAAAGCGTTTTCCGACGCGCATGACGTCTTCCACCGCATTGAGGAGTTCCGAGAGCGTTACGCGGCGCGAGCGCGGCCTGTCCGGCCGCAAGACGAGGTTCGGGATTTCTTCTTCGATGAGTTGCGGCGCGGCTTCGCCCATTTGGGAGTCGTCTTCGTCTTCGATTAGGAGAGTGTTCGCTTTCAAGCGCAGCAAAATCGAGCACGCGAGTATGACGTTCGCGGGAACGCGTAAATCCATTGCTTGCAGCGAGCGCAGCCGCCCCAAATACGCGTCTGCTACGGCGCAGACGTCGACGTCCCACGGATCCATTTTCTCGCGCGCGACTAAGTCCGTCAAAAACTCGCGCCAAGTCGGTTGAATGACGAGAGTAAGCAAGTCGAGGTGTTGTTTCGGCTGGCCGCTGGCTTCAGCGTGGGCGTCTGCGTGGGTTTCCGCGAACTGCACTGGCGCTTGGCTTGCCGGCTGTGTTTGTTCAGCCAGCTGTCCTTGCTCGGCGCGCGATTCCGCGACGGGTTCTTGTTCGTCTTGTTCGTTCGGTGCGTCCAAAGCGCATTCCTCTTAAGCAATACTGTCTTCGGCGGGTTTTCGTTCTTTTTACGCTCAAGCGCCCGAACTATAAAAAACTTGGGTTTCTGCGGTTTGCGTCGTTCGCGCGGTTTGCGTTTGAGTGCCTTCGTAACGGGAAAACAAGAAAACAAGTGGTTTTATATTTGTTTGCGGGCATTTTTTACGCGTGGGAAAACGCCGCGCAACGCTTTCGAAGCTTTCAAAGCTTTCAACATTCTTTTTCGCAGCCTTGGCTTTCGCTTTGGCTTTCGCTTTTTGCAGCGCCAGCGTTGGTGCAGCGAATTTAAGCGTTGAACAGCAACTCGACGTCTTGACCGCGAGAATCGCTTCAGCTGAAAACGTTGTTTTCAACGAAACCGACGGTTCTCCGACCGCAATCGTTTTCGACAAGCAGGGTTCCGGGCCTTACCACAACGTTTTCCGTTACGTAGCGATTTACGCTCCGCGCGACAAGCAGTGGAACGAGATTTTCGAGGTTAACACGGAACGCGCTATATCCGATTTGGAACGCAATCGCGTGTTCAACGGGTTGCAAGTCTACCTCGCTTTGCCTCCGTTCGTTTGCCAGGGTTGTTACGAAGGCGGCCGCCCGGCGCCGGAAAAGTTCAAGGCTTTGTTTTACTGCGTGAAGACTCGCGGAGCAGAGTATCCGAAGTACACTGTTTATTGGGAGGGCAACTCGTTTACTCCCGATTACGAGGCGGTGCTCGAAGCGTTGACTAGCGCTTGCCTCGACGCGCAAGACGAAATCGCGCGCCTTGAAGCGCTCGCGCCTAGTCCGAGTCCAGCGCCTTCCCCGTTACCGAGCCCTTCCGTAAATCCGAGCGTTGAACCTTCTGTTGCGCCGTCGCCGGTTCCTTCCGTTGATTTCATCGCCGATGCGGCGAATGAAACGAATGAAACGAACGAAACGAATGATGCAGCTTCGTCTGACATGCTCGTCAACGGGTTTTCTCGCCCCGCTTCGGAAACTGGCCTCGTCGCCGCCGGCGCGGTGAGCGAGGACGAGCAGTGGATGACTTATTCGGC
>CAZOKY010000060.1:4047-6260 GCA_964580705.1 Microcaldota archaeon
AGCGAGCCCGATGGGATTTGAACCCACGACCTCTTGGTTAGAAGCCAAGCGCTCTATCCAGGCTAAGCTACGGGCCCTCAACAAATATTTTCGGCGCGGCGCTTAAAATAGCTGTTTGAAGAAGGCGCGATTTTCTTTAAGCTGCGCGCGTTGGCTTTAATCTTCTTGAAAAGCGGCGGTACGTTTCAAGGAACAAGCGCCTGCATTCGTCGTGCGACTTGTTGTGCCAGCACCGCCTAATCGCTTTCACCGAAGCGCCTTCGGGAACCACATCGACGTAAGGCCCGATATTGCGCACGTAATGCCAGAACGCGCATTTTCCCGCCGGCAGCTCCAAAACCTTTTTTCCTTGAATGCTTCCGCCGAGCCTTTCAGGCAAGTAATTAGTTGAAGCGCGTTGGTTAGGCAAAGCGAAGTAACCATCCAAGCGTTGGTCTCTGTCCGCAGACCTAGCGTGAACTGCGCCTTCGAATTTCTTCGTGTCTTGCCCGTAAGTGCTCATCGCTATCAAACGCGGCTGTATTTGAGTTGAAACTGCCGGGCCGCCAGTCACGCCTACGAATCCCACGTTTTCCCTTATTTGCTGCACGCCGACTATTTTTCTCGCCAAATCGAGCCCTTCAAGCGGGAGGCCGAGAAAGTCACGCGCATGCAAACCTAAGATTGTAGGCGTTTTTCTCGAGAAAATGTATGTAAACATTCGGAGTTCATGTTTTGTCTCTTCGCTCCAGAAATTCCGCAGCTTGTCTTTTTGCTTTTCGGTCAGCGTTTCAGGCAGGAAATCATCGCCAAGCCTGGTGTTTGCTTGAGCGAATTCCGTGGCATGCTTTTCTTCGAGTTCGTTGAGTTTGCGCTGGAAACCCGCGTCATGAGTCAAAATCACTTCGAGTTGAACGTCGGGGAAAAACTCTTTGCCCAAACGCTTGAGATCGGACGCGTATTCTTCGCCGATTTCGTAAACGGCCCTTCTTGCTTTCTTTCCAGAAACACCAAGTTCTTTCGCGTTTGGAGCGACTGACGAGCCGTACTCCATAGTCGGAATGATTAGCGTGAGCTTGCCGGAGTTTGCGCGGGCGATTTCGAAGTAACGCATCGCTTTCACGTGCACTTCCAGCGGCACGCCGAGCCCTTTTCCAGGCGCTTCGACTCGCCAACCACGTTTGTTGAGCCGTGCGCCTCCCAATTGCCTATGGTTTTTTTTCGTCAACTCTATTCCGACGTCGGGAAACAACGGTTTCGGCAATCGGCCCATCAAGTCGATTTGAATTCTTTTTTTTCTGCCACGCTTGTCGACGACGGTTTTAGACGCCGTAACCAACCCTCGCGATAGAAAACAGAATCCGCCGACGACGTCCGCGCCTTTTTGCGCTACCGCGTGGGTATTTTGCGAGTAAATCAAGTCGAATTCGGGTCCGCCGATTTTCGGGAAGATGCTTTCGGCTTCGCCTTTCTTGATTTCTCCCAAAACGGCTCTGCTAGTTGGTTTGCCTTTTCTTACGGCCGTATCGATTGCGTTGTGGTGTATTGAGATTAAGTGTTCGCCGATTTGGTCGTGAGCAAATTCTGGCATGGAACTTCGTTTCATTGGCAATCGCAATTATTTTGGCTGCACGCGATTAAAAAAGCGCGTTCACCGCCAGAAAATCAGAATTTGGGTCTTCTCGACAAGCGCGTTGGCACGCTCATTTTCTCGAAAGGCTTGCCTTCACACGCGTTGCGAACGAACTCCGCGACTTCGTCGACTGCGAGCAATTCCTGTTTGGGCTTCCCGCGCACGCGTACCGCAAGCTTCCCGCTCGCAATCTCTTTTTCCCCAACGACGCACACGAGCGGAACCCACTCCTGCTCCGCCTCGCGCACCTTCTTCTGCATCGACTCGCTTCGGTCGTCGAAGTCAACGCGAACGTTTTTCTTTTGGAGCTCGGAAAGAATTTTCTCGCAAGCCGCGTTCTGTTTTTCCGTAATCGGAACGAGCCTAACCTGCGTGGGGCTTAACCACATTGGAAACTGGGGGGCTTTACCTTTCGCCGCCACCATCGCCTCGCGCTCGAGCAACGCGAAAACGACTCGCTCGACTGCTCCGCTGATGCTCGTATGCAGAATCGGGGGGCGTTTGCGCGAACCGTCCTCGTCGACGTAACTAATATCGTAATTCTCGGCGTTCTCGACGTCGATTTGAACCGTGCTGAGTCCCGCGGCTTTCGCGGCTCCGT
>CAZOKY010000061.1:0-6120 GCA_964580705.1 Microcaldota archaeon
TCGAAGCAAACGAGCGCGCCGACGCAGTCAAAGAACTTTTTCGTGTACGAATAATGAGGGAAGCCGGTTTTGAAGCCGTACACGCTACTCGGCCTGAGATAACCCTCATTAAACCTTCAGGCGAAGACTCTGTTGAAAAACCCGGGAGCGAAAAAAAAGGAATCGAAGTCGGCGCCCTGTTGACATCCATGGCAGGAGGAACCGCGCGCAAGCCGGTTACTGAAAACGAGTTGTGGGACGCTTGCCGTAAAGCGGGTTTGAGTTGCGGGCATTACCGCATGAAAGGTTTGATGCGCGTGTCTATTCAAGACGAAAAGCAGTCGGGCCACCCGGACCTCGGTTGGGCTGAAATGGATGCGCGCGGAAACCTCTCGAGAATATACGTTTATTCGCACGTCGCCGCCGCGGAAGCAAACCACGGCAGGATACTCGAGTTGTTGTCGCGTTTGAAGCAAGCAGTCGGCGCGGCAGAACCCCGCGTTCGCGCGCCCGAGCAAGCGCCAAAACAACCGGTGAGTTGGAGGGACGCGCAACTGGCGAAAGCCGCGAAAGAAAGAAGAGAGGAACTCGCCCGCTTGCAAGTTCAAATCGACAGGCAAAAAGCGGCTTTAACCGCAGGGGAACCCGCAAGTGAGATTCCACAAACGCAGCCGGGGGTACTGCGAAAAGATTTTCGAATCCCGCCACCGGAATTAGGAGGCATCCGTGGCGTCGCCAGGTTTTGGATTGAAGGCGACGCTAAGCACGGAATAAATTTGACTTTAGGCGACGCCATGAAAAGAGGCGTCGACCCCGATGAACTGCGAAAACGGTTGGCCGCCAGGAAAAGCGACATCGACGCCGCAATGAAGAGGCACGGCGCGGAAATTCATTTGAACACCTTGGAAGGAGAAAGGTTGCCTCATTTCGTTTCCGTCGTAGGGAAAACCAGGGCGGCGGCGCACAACGCGTTCAACGAATTACTGAAAATACTCGAGCTTTAAAGCGCTAGGGCAACGTGCTTTTTTAACTCCGTCCGCTTAACGCATTTCGCAAAGCAAGTAGTAAAGTCTTGCAGGGAGGCGATTGCGTATTCCTTTTTGTGATGAGTGCGGAAGCAAACTGGCGGCGAAATCCAAATTCTGTCAAAAGTGCGGCGCGGCAGTCAACGCCCAAAGCGAAGCCGAGTCAGCCAAAGCAACGGATGCCAGTGAAGCGAGCAAAGCCGTGGTTGGAAGCACGCAACCGAAGCAGCCGAACACCGCGACGAAGGTTTTAGGCATACTCCTCGGCTTAATGTTGGGGGCAATCATCTTGTTCGCAGTAATCGGTTACACGGAAAGCAACGTGGTGCCACTGGGCTTCGATTACAACGGAAACGGTTCGGGAGTAACGAAGATTTGCAGTGACAGAACGGGTTCAATTACTTGCGGTTACTGCGACGCTGGCGCGCTTTCGGGAAACGCTTACGCCGGCAAGTGCAGGTACTGTCCGGACGGTTACGCTTGCTCCGGCGAAATCTGCAGCACGGAACTCACTTGCAAGCCCGCGAAACCGTCTCCAGTGCATCCCTCAACTCAGCCTTCAAGCATTCCTTCAGCGCCGCAGCCTTCAGGCGTTCCAACCGTTAATCCAACGTCAAACCCAACAATAAACCCGACTTACGGAGGAGGCGGAACCTTAACGAATTTTGATTTCGACGCGCGCACGGGTTGCCCGGTGCAGGGCAGTACGAGTTCGTGGGGAAGCAGCAACTTGCAGTGTTCGCAGTGGATTGAAGCAACGCGTTGCAACATTCAAAGCTGTTCTTGCATTTACCCTCAAAGAACAGGCCAAGTCGTGAGAGCTTATTACCACACGAGCGACGGCGCTTACTTCCCGTGCAGCGGAGTCGACCAAACTTTGTCGTGCACGAACGCCGCGATAGCAGCAGCGGAACACTGCGGGCCCACTCCCGCGCCGAACATCGTATGGGGTAGTTAAAAACGCCAAGCCGACCCGCGAAAACGATTCCCAACGGACGCGCGAGTTAACCCCCACAAAACGCGTGACGGCCATATTTTGCGGGGTTAACGGGTCCACGCGAAAAAAAAGAAAAAATGCGTTTTTACGTCGCAATTCGCGTTACCGGAAGCGTGCCCCCTAAATGTTTAAATACGCGTGCCCCCTAAAAGTAATAACGAGCGTTTAGGGGGCTTGAAAAATGGGTTACGTCGAGAAAAAGAGCGTCAACGGCAAAACGTACTATTACTTGACTGAAACTAAGCGCGTCTCGGGAAAATGGCGTAAAACTCGGAAGTATCTCGGCGTGCATACGCCTGCGGGTTTCGAGAAGCCGCGGAGAGCCAAGCCTAAACCGATTCTTTCGGAAACCGAGAAAAAAATCGTTGAATTAATCAAGCGGAATTACAACGCGGAACACGAATTAGGCCCGAATCTCTGGAAGGAAAAAGAAGAGCGCGACCGCTTGGTGAGCTTCGTGTTTAACACTAACGCGATTGAAGGCAACTCGCTTTCTCTCGAGGAAACGGATTCGGTTCTCGCAGGCAAGAAAATCGCTTCCGCCGCCAAGAAAGAGAAGGACGTGCGGGAAGCCGAGAACATGAAGGAGTGTGTTGACTACTTGTTTTCCCGCGTTTCCAAAGGCAAAAACGCGGATTTGACGGAGGAAATGGTTTTGAAGCTCCACGAAATCGAAATGCAGGGAGTAATGCCCGACGCGGGCGCGTACCGCAAAGTCGACGTGCGAGTGGGTTCGTACTATTGTCCTCCGCACGAGGAAGTCGGGAAGTTGATGCGGCGTTTCATCGAGTGGTATGACGAAGCGAAGGGCGTGACGCCGGCGTTCGAGTTGGCGGGTCTCGCGCACGTGCGTTTCGTTAGAATTCATCCTTTTCGGGATGGGAACGGCCGCGTCGCGCGCCTCGTAATGAATTTCCTGTTAATTCGCAACGGTTTTCCTTTCCTGAACATTTTCAACGATGATAAACTCCTTTACTACCTCGTGTTGCGGAAGGTGGATGAGAGCAAGCGGTTTAAGCCGTTCGTGAAATATCTCTTCAAAGTTTATGCCGCCCAGTACAAGGATTACTTGAAGAAGGAATTGAGGGAATTGAAGGATTCGAAGTAAGGTTTTCTTTCTACCGCTCTAAAGCGACTGGCGGCGACTGCGCGTATTATCCATCCTCGTGCACCGGCAGGCAACAGCGGAAGCAGAAGACGAAAGCGGCAACGGAACACTGCGGACCACCCACGCAAGAGCCCATCGTCTGGGGCAGCGAATAAAACGCAAGCCTAATTTAAAGCCAACTAGTTTTTAGTTTTTCCCGGGTGGCGCGCCGGGTACGCAAGTAATTTTCACCGGAAGCGGGGCTGCGCTCGCCTTAAAAACCGCGTTGCGCTCAACAACTGCGCGTTCCCGCAAAATCTTCCAAAAAAAACAACACCATAACATTTTTATATACAATCGTAACAAAATAGTTACGTATTTCGAAGGGAGTGATTTCGCGTGCTTTCCGCTTTGTTCGGCAACCGTTCGGCGCAAATACTGGAAGCGCTCGCTTTCGCAAGCGAGCCAGTGCACTTGCGCGAGCTCGCGCGCCGGGCCGGCGCCGCGCCGATCGTCGTTTCCCGCATTCTGGATTCGTTGGTGAAGGCGCGGTTGGTGGAGCGCGAGCGCAAGGCGAACCTGGTTTTGTACTCGTTCGGCGGGTCGAAGGAAGCGGCGTTGCTCAAAAACCTCGTTGTAGAGTCGAGGGGTTTGATTCCGTTGCTTCGCGGCGCCCTTGAACGCGTTCGGGGGGTCGACGCGGCGTTCGTTTACGGTTCTTTCGCGGCTGGCGAGGAAAACGCGGAGAGTGATGTGGACGTCGTAATCGTCGGCTCGCCGGATTACGCCGTCTTGGCGAAAGCGGTTAACGCGGTGGAAGCGCGTTTCGGCAGGGAAGTGAATTACTCTGTTTACTCGCAGCGGGAATTCAAGGAAAAGCGTAAGGCGCCGTTTTTGAAGCGCGTTCTCGCAAGCAAGAAATTAATGCTCGCCGGCGCAATCTCCGGAATCGGTTCGAAGCGGGATTGAAGTGAGTAAAAAATGAAGAAAAACTCGGTTTCGGATTATTCGCCTTCGCTGGCAGAACTCGTCAAACGCGGCGACGTCAAACCGTTCAACGCGGACCCGACCGAAGTCGCCAGCTTAATCGAAATCGCGGAACGCGACGTCAAACGCGCCCAAAAAAATCTCGAGGAAGGCGATTTGGATTGGGCGCTCGCAGTAGCCTACAACGCCTTGCTGCAAGCGGCGCGCGCCTGGATGTTCTTTAAAGGCTACCGCCCCGCGTTCGGGGAAGGACACGTCGTCGTAACGCGTTTCGCGACTGCAACGTTGGAAAAATCTTTCGGCGAGGAAATCTTCGTCCTCGACGTGTTGCGGCGCAAGAGGCACGCCGCGGTTTACGAGCGCGCGGGGAGCGTTACGGAGTTCGAGGCGAAACACGCAATCGAAACGGCGAAGCGTTTCGTTTCGTTCGTCAAGGAAAAAACGCGTGCCATAACTAACTAGGCAAAGCCAACCAGTTTTCTTGAGGCGTGAAAACGCGGTTTTTTTTCAACGCCGGCGCGGAGGCGAAACAACGTGGCCGTGAGCTATTGCTTGAACGAGCAAGCGCGCTAAAAACTCGTTTCCGTGCCGCGTGCTCGCTCGAATGGAAATCAAGGAATTTGTTTCCGGCGTAGTTGAAACCGTTCTGGTGATGCGCGCCCGCGTTTCACGCGCGTCGTTCGACACTATAACCGGCTGCGTTCTATAATCAACGTGCGCAAGCAAGCCGTGACGCTTGATTTCGGACCTAAAGTTTTTATTAACTTTTTCGCCGTTTCTTCCTTTAACTGTAAGCAACTCCAAACCGGAAATCACTTTTTCTTCCTCGTCACCGCCGGCAAACTCGCTTTTAACGCCGTGAACGTCCGCTAACGGGTGCTCGAACAAAAATCGTCCTAAAGTGTTTCCGGCTAGTACTACTCGTTTTTCAATCGGGAGTCTGGCTTGGCGAGCGCGGGGATTCTTGGGAACCATTTTTTTAATTCACACCTCGATTCAGTAAAGCAACGCAGTAAAGTAGTGTTCGCCGGGAATTAAAAAGCCAACCGAACGAGCGCGGGGAAAGCCGCGCGAAGGGTTTTTCAACGAAGACGCGCACAAACTAGTTCATGCCAATCCGCATTCTAAGCAGGGAAACCATCAAGGCGTTGAAGCGCATTCACAATTCTATGACGCCCGAGGAAATAGCTGAGGCGTCGTCCCGCAGTTTTCAGGGAGCGGACATCAGCACTTGTAATTGCGGCGGTTTGGAAGACGCAATGAATTCTCGCGCGCGAGAGGCAGCCCGCGGCTTGAGGAAAGGCGAGAAAGGCGACTTGATAGTCGAAATGGGTTGCGGGGACGGTTCGAAAGTCAGAGCTTTGCACGCGGACGGTTACAACGCCGTCGGCGTCGACGTCAAGCGTTACAACGGCTGCGTTTTGCCGACGGGACGCTTTTTCATCGGTTCTCACGAGCGTTTTCCGCGCTTTATTCAACCTGGTTCCGTCAAGCTTTTGCTGAGTTTTTACTCCTTAACTTTCGCGAAGCTTGAGGCTGCTGCGGACGAAATGCATCGCGTGCTTGCGGAAGACGGAAAGATTGTTCTAGCTTTGCACCACCCGGATTACACGGAAAACGACTTGTTGCTTCGAATAAAGCGTATCAAGAACGGCACGATCGAAGGATTCGACGCGTGCACGCGCGAAAACGCGGCTGAAGCAGTGCGGACCGGTTACATGGCGACTAAATTGTATGCGAACGTTTTCAGCAGCGAGGACGCGATCCGCCAGTTTTTCAAGCAACGCGGCTTCAACGTGTTGCACGTGAAGACCATGAAGGCGGAAGTGGCTGAATCCGTCAAAAAAGGGCCGATGGGAATCGCTTACACGGTGATTCTCGAGAAACTCAAGACTGGCGCCGCCAAGAAAAGCGCTAAAACTATAAAACAATAATCTTCACCGGCTCGGGGCAAACCAAACCCGCGCTCTTCCCGTCACGAGCAAAACCCAAAAACCCCCAACCCCCCCGCGACCAACCCCCGCCCACCCCCCCAACCCCCCCGC
>CAZOKY010000062.1:0-6004 GCA_964580705.1 Microcaldota archaeon
GGCTGGTTTGAAGTGGAGCGACACGGAATGCGAGAACGCTCCGTACGGCGAACTCAACAACCGTTGCCTTCCGCCTTACACTAGTCCCGCCGACGGGAAAACGCTGCGCGGGAAGTGCGCGAAGTACGATCCGTACGTCGCGCCAAAGAAAGCGAGCGCGAGTTGCGATATCGTATTGGCGTCTGACGGTGCCGTGACAACCTTCTATTTGCGAGAACTTACTGCCTCTAAAATTGTGTCTTTGAAAACCAAGTACTCGCTCGTTTACTTGAAGAATTCAAACGGCGATAAAATCGCTGGCAGCGAACAAAAAACCGGTTCGTGGGCTTGGCACGACAATATCGATACGGATACGAATAAAGTGTCTTTAGTTGTCGATTCTGGTAACATCAAGCAGAGTCACTTTGAGGACGGCGGCAGCGCGGTTTTCGAGTTCCGCGACTCGCACGACAACGTCGTCTACGAAGCTGAATGCAAGCTGACGGACGACCAGCTCCACGATGTTTTCATCTCGCACCGGGATGCAGCGCCTTCAATCGGCACGTGCGAAGCGTCGCTCGACATGAGCAAAAACGCCGCTGACCCATTAAAGTGGACTTTCATCGTGAAATACAATCCCACGGCCGCGTTTCAACAAAAAACACTCGTAAAGCCAGGCGACTTAAAAAAATTATACGCGATAGTTGATGATGGCGATCAGGGCTTTTATTTCTGGTTTGACGTCGCCTCTTTCAAGAAGGACACTGGATTCATTGCTTTCGTTTGCGGTGGAACATCTATGTGTTTCGTCAAACCTCAAACGTTTTCGTGGAATTTTTATTCCCGTCTAGCCGCTTTAAAGGAATCATTTAAGAAGCAGGGAAAACCGCAGAAAGCGGTAGTAACCGTTTACGCTATTAATCCGGCCGATTACGGCAAAGCGGACCCACAACTTCGCTTCATCGCCCAAACGAGTTGCTTTTTGGATTTGACTAGAATGCCGTCAAACCTCAAGAAGCCAACGCAGTGACGAACGCGCTTCGCCCGCACTGTTTTTTAAACCCGCGCAACGAAAATAATAGCCTGCGCGCGACGCTTTAACCAAAGCGTTTCGCGTTCTGCTCCGATCGTCTAGTCCGGTCAAGGACGCTGGCCTTTCAAGCACTGCTTTCTTTTTAAAAAAAGAAAGCCCTGCACGAGAAAGAAAAACTCGTTAAATGAAGAAAGCCGGTAACTCGGGTTCGAATCCCGATCGGAGCACTAGACTTTTTCTTTAGGAATTGATGCAACTTGAGCGACAACCGCAAACAAAAAACCAAAAAGTCTTTAGCGCTTTCTGCTGCCGACTCCGCCGAACGCACGCTTCCCTACTTCGAGAAGAAATACCCTGAAGACAACCGCCCGCGCAACGCAATCAAAGCAGCGCGCGCCTGGGCGGCAGGCGAAACAACCGTTGGAAGCGCCCGCGCCGCCGCGTTCGCCGCCCACGCCGCAGCCCGCAAAGCCCGACAACCCGCTGCAATAGCAGCTGCGCGTTCCGCAGGCCACGCTGCCGCAACCGCGCACGTTGCGGGACACGCGCCGCACGCCGCGGCTTACGCCGCCAAAGCAGTCGAAGCAGCAAGTTTCGACGGGGTTACACAAAACGAAGACAAGCACGCCGCAGCGTGGGAACGCGCTTACTCCAAGAAAAGAATCGCTTGGCGCGGGACAACGAATTTTGCTCCGAAGCTGCCGCGGGGGACGCGCGTTCTCGAAATCGGTTGCGGCAACGGCAAAAACTTGAGCGCGCTCGCCGGGAAAGGTTACGACGTTTACGCCATCGATTATTCTCCCGAAGCAATCGCGTTATGCAAAGAATCGCCGATTCTCAAAAAAGAACGCGTAAAACTCAAGGTAATGGACGCCCGCGCGCTGGAATTCAAAAGCGGTTTCTTCGATGCGGTTGTTTGTTTTCACGTCCTCGGAAATATGCTTGCCTGCGACCGAAAGAAAGCGGCGCGCGAAGCCGCGCGAGTCCTCAAGAAAGACGGCAAACTCTTCTTCAAAGAATTCGGTGCGCGCGATTTTCGTTTCGGGAAAGGCTTGCACGTGGAGCAAGCGTCGTTCAAGCGCCGAACTGGAATCGTGACGCATTATTTTGAAGGCAAAAAAGAAATAGAGAGATTATTCAGCGGGCTTGACTTGACGAATTTCGAAAGCGAGCGTTGGACGGTTCATTACGGCGCTGGCGGAGCGGCGTTGCCGCGCGAGGAAGTGCACGCGATTTTTATTAAGCACTAGCGTAACGCCTTGCAGGTGATTTGCTTTGGCTGATGTTTTAAAAGAAGAAAAGAAAAAACAAAAACCGGGTTTCAAGCCTCCGACTGACGTTGGAATCGGCGTGACGCGAATAACGAAACGCTTCAAAATGCCTAAAAGCGAGCAAGAACTCGTTGAAGGAGTTCAATCCCTTAGATTCTTTAGGGGAGTACTCGACCTCAAGCGCCACAACCAATTATTGTTAGGCTTGCTCGTCAGCGCCGCAATCATTCTTTACTGGCGCGGGTTGTGGACGTTTTACGACTTGTTTTGGGAGTACGTTCTTCCCGTCAACCGGGTTTGGGCGGCGTTTCTCTCGATCGTAATAGGCTTGTTCATCCTGATAGGGTTGGGTTACAGCGCTCGCGGGGTCATTCGCGGCTAAAAAAATAGTTTAAGACCAGTTTAAGTTAGTTGTTTCTTCTTTTTCTCGTCCGGCGCGAGCTTCGGCACAACTATCTCCGGTTTTTCGAGTTTTGCGCCGCTCGCCGCCGGCGTCAAGTCGCCCCAAACCGGTTTTGCAGAACCAAAACAATCAAAAACCTTTTTGGAAGCGTTAGGCGTTATTGGCGCGAGCGCTAGAGCAAGGGCGTACGCCGCGCGTCCGCTGAGCGCGAGAACGTTTCTCGCTTCGACGGGCGCCGTGCCGCTGCCTTTGAACAACGTCCACGGTTCGCGCGCGTTGAAGTAACGGTTGCACTCGTCAGCGAAACGCATTGAAGCGTCGACCGCGTTCTTGAGTTCGCACGCCTCGAATTCTTTCGCGACGGTTTCCGCGAGCGCGTCCGTCTTCTTCTTGAATTCCTCGTCGGCAGGCGTCAACGACGCGCTCGCTATTTCGGGAATCATCGAATCGGTTTTCGCGTTGATGAACGAAAGCGAGCGGTAAGCGAAATTACCGAAAGCGTTCGCTAGCTCCGAGTCGTGGCGTTCGACAAGCCCTTTCTCGCTGAAGTCGCCGTCGCTTCCGAACGAAATCTCGCGGAAAAGAAAATAACGGAGCGCGTCCGTCGAGTATTTTTTGGATAACGCGATCGGGTCTATTGCGTTTCCGAGCGACTTGCTCATCTTTTGCCCGTTCACCGTCAAAAAGCCGTGCGCTACGATCGTGCGCGGCAACGGAGCGCCGGCGCTAATCAACATCGCGGGCCAAATCACGCAGTGGAATTTTATGATGTCTTTCGCCATCAACTGGACGTCGGCAGGCCATTTGCCGGGCGCGCCGCTGAAGTAATTCAGCAAGGCGTCGAACCAAACCCAGAAGCACTGCGTTTCGTCGTCCGGCAACGGGATTCCCCAGCCTTGATTGGGACGAGAAACGCTGACGTCCTTGAGCCCCGCTTTGATGAACGAAACGACTTCGTTGCGCCGCGTCTCCGGTTTGATGAAATCCGGATTCGCTTGAATATGCGTGAGCACGGCGTCCGCGTAGCGCGTGAGCTTGAAGAAGTAATTGTCTTCCTTGAGAACTTTCGGATGCTTGTTGTGCAACGGGCATTTTCCGTCGACTAAGTCGTTTTCGCTGACGAACGCCTCGCAACCCTCGCAATACAATCCTTCGTAAACGCCTTTGTAAACGTCTCCCTTCGACTTGACTTTCGCGTAAAAATCGTTGACTACTGCCGCGTGCTCCGGCGCAGTAGTCCTGATGAAGCCGTCGTTCGTCACGCCTAGCGACGCCCAAGCGTTCTTCCAAGTCACGGCCATTTCGTCCGCGTAACGCTGAATCTGTTCCCGTCCCTCGAGTCCTTTGGCTTTCGCCGCTTGCACCGTTTTCGTCGAATTCTCGTCAAGTCCCGTGAGGAAGAAAACGTTTTCCTCGTTCAGGCGGTGGAAGCGGGCGAGGGCGTCCGCCGCGAACGTGGTGTACGCGTGCCCTATGCTGGGCACGTCGTTCACGTAGTAAATCGGCGTAGTCACGAAAAAAGTTTTACTCGTTTTGGTCGTCACTTCGAAGCGTCTCACTCCCGCGCAAATTCAACGGATTTTTAACGGAGTTTATTTGAGGCGCCCGCGTTTATTAAACGGTTTCCTTAGAATTTTTTCTTGAACGGCTTCGACTTCCATTCCCTTGATTCCTTCGTTTTCTTGGCTTCGACTCCAGGAGGCTTGCCTTTCATCAAGACGTATGCGGCGACGACGAGCGCGCCGAAAACGATTATTGCCACGAGCGCCGTAATCAAACCGTTCGTGGACTCGTTCAAATCGTGAACCGGTTCGGAAAGCAAAGGAGTGGGCGTCGGAGTCGGCGTTCGCGCCGCGGGTTGCGTGGGCGCGAGCGAAGGCGCGGCAAACGGCGTCGCGCTAGGCGCCGTGGGAGTCGCGGACGGCGCGATTGTAGCGAGCGGCGCGTTGCAGCACCCCACGTAAGTCAATCGCGCGTACTGCCTGCCGTTCGCGTAAGAATAATACAATTCGAATTTCGTTGCGTCGTTCGGCGACTTGTAGAACACGCTTCCCGCGCCGTAATCAGTTGTGCCTTCGATGGTTCGGCTAGTAAGCACGTAAAACTCGTTCGTCACAAAATCGTCGCGCAGCCTGAAGGCGTCGGGGCGCTTGGCTTTGACGATTACGCTGTCGGCGGCGAACGAGGTGCCGTCCGTCAACTGGTAAAATTGTTTTTCCTTGACTTCGAAAAAGAATTCGTCGGTTTTGCTTCCGCCTTCCAAAGCGCAATCGTAAAACACTTTGCCGTCCGCGTCAAGCGAAAACCACACGGCTTGAGTCGACTGCTTGAACACGACTTCTCCGGGAGTCATGTAATTCCTTTGTTCGGCGACGACGACGTCGAATTGGTTGCTGTTGTTGAACCCTTCCTCGAAAAAGAAGTACGGTTCGGCTTTGCCGGCGATTTTGATTGTTGACGGGCTTCCCGAGTCGAACGAGCTGGAAGGAAAGATTCCTTGCTGGTTGAAGGAAACGCGCCAAACGTCGGCGCAGTTCTCGATCGGCAGCGCAGCGTTAGCGAGCGAAGCCAGCGAAGCGAAGCAAACCAAACCGACGATGAAGAAAGCCGGCAATTCCAGTAATTCCAACGATTTTTTCGGCGAGTGCGAGTTTACCGACGTTGCCTTCACCACGAACATCACCTTTTGACTCGAAGCGAATTAAGCGGTAGAGTTTCGCAGTTCATTACCACGCCGTCTTATTAAAAACCATGCGCTCGCCGTGCGCTCGCCTTTAGAGTCGTTTTTTAAATCCCGAAGCGTAACGCTTTCGCGTTTTTTTTGCTGGGTGTTGGCGTGAGGTATTTCAGCGTGAATTTTTGCGTTAAAAAGCGGTTTGCTGTTTTTCCGGCGTTTCCGGCGTTCCAAACGTTCCCAACGTTTTTTCCGGGTTTGTTTTTAGTGTTCGTCGTCTTGGGCGGCGCGGGTTTGGTTAACGCGTTGACGAACGTTACCGCTTGCGGGACGCTTTCCAGCGCGAACGAATACTACGTTTTGAACACGAGTTTGTCGTCCGCCGTTACGTGCATTACGATTGGCGCGGACAACGTTACTCTCGATTGCGCGTATTACGGGACGACGTACAACCTTACGGGGACTCTTGCTGCAGGCAGTTACGGGGTTTACTTGACTGGCAGGCTTAACGCGTCGGTCAAGAATTGTTTGATAACGTCGTTCTACCGCGGCGTTTACGCGACGTCGTCCTCCGACTACGGCGTTTACTTGAACAACACCTTAAGCTACAACGGCTACGGGTTCTGGTTGTCCTCGTCGTCAAA
>CAZOKY010000063.1:0-6002 GCA_964580705.1 Microcaldota archaeon
CCCAAAACCTCGGCGCGAAGACGCACCGAACCGTTCTTAGCTCCGTGCTTGAGCAAGAATTCGGAATTCAAGTCGCCAAGCCCGAACAACGCAAATTCTATCGCGTAAAGAAGCGTGCTCTTGCCGCAGCCGATGTCGCCCTCGAAAAGCGTGACGCCGCTGGCGAAATCAATGTGCGACTCCGCGTAAGAACGCACGTTCTTCAATTCCAGCGATAAAAGCTTCATTTCAAAAATCAAATCCCAAGAAGCTTGCTCGCCTCGCGGCTAAGCTTCGCTTCGTAATCGCTTTTCTTCTCCTTCGCTTCCTCGTCCCGCGGCTTGCACAACGCGTGCAACAGTTCGGCCGCGATTCGAGAGCCGTTTTCCTTCAGGAACGCGTTCTTCGAACCGAATGCGTCGCACGCTTGGCTGAAAGCGCGTTCCTCGATTTCCTTCTTGTTCGCACCTTCGACTCGCTGCGCAAGCGCTTCCTTCGCCGCAAGTTGCCCCCGATTGAGATAAAAAACGCGCGCTCCGCGACCCGCGAACGCTTCCCGCACAGCAACAAAATCCACTTCCCCGGGCTTTCCTTCACGTAATTCCCCAAAGACTTTCACGAGAACAATCTTGCCTTGCGCGTCCGTCGCAGCCGCTTTTTCCATAAGCGCGGCGCTCGCTTCGCCCGCGCTCTTGCCGCCTGCATCGAACTCGATTGAAACAACGTCAGCCAAATGCAATGGCTTGAATTGAGTTTTGACTTCGTTTCCGTTCAGTTCAACGACGTAGTAACCCCAATCGTGCTTGGCTGCAGCCTCGAGATCACGATAGTCTGCAGCGAACAACGGCCCCGGAAAAACGATTTTGCCTAGTCCGCGCTGCGATTCGTCGAACTCCGCGCGCTCGTGAACGTGTCCCCCCGCGTAGTAAGCGCAACCCTTCGGGAATTGTGCCAACGGAATGCCTTCGCTGCGCGCGAGAAACGCGGGTTTGTGCTCGTCAATCGCGCTGTGAAAAACGAATACGCGCGGCTGCGGCGCCGCTTCGAACTCCTTCCAATCCGCGTTCTCGAAAAACGCGGATTCGAGTCCGCGAGCCCGAGCGCACGCGCCTGCAAGAGTAACGCCCGTCGGCTCGTCACGCACGAGTTCCGGTTTCGCCGCGTCAGCGGAATGAATCTTCGTCAAAACGCCGGCGCTCGCGAGCACGTCGATGACGCTCGTCGCCGTAGGCGAGTAATCGTGGCTCCCGTAAACGAGATAGACGCGCAGCCCCGCGTCCCTCGCCGCGCGCATGGCTTTCGTCGCTTCGTCAACTACGCGCATGTCGGGAAGCGCGACGTGGAAAAGGTCTCCGGCGATGACGATGAAATCAAGTTTGGCAGCAGCGCATTCGCCCAGGCAGCGCTTGAACGCCTCGAGGTTAAGCTCGCGCAGCGTAGCGTCGCGAAACGCGCCTAAATGCACGTCAGCCAAATGAGCGAAACGAACGATTGCCAAGAGAAAAACCCACCGATTCAAAACGAACGACGACGGAAGCGAAACCCCCGTCGTGCGATAAGTTTAAATTACGTTTCACTAAATAATGCTTGCCTTTTTCTGTTAAATCAAAGGCTTACGCGAAGCACTCGCACTCGCTCAAAAAAAGAAAAGAAAAAAAAGAAAAAAACAAAAAACGGTTTTCCGCAACAGGTGATTCGACGATGCCCGCAGTAATGCAAAACGACGAAATCGGCCCGGAATACTTCATTCAAGTAACCGACCCCGCCGTAGGGCTCGTGGCATTCCTCTCAATCGACAACACGAACCTGGGACCCGGAAAAGGCGGCTGCCGCCTCGCGCAAAACGTTACTGGTGAAGAAGTCTTCCGCCTTAGCCGCGGAATGACGTGGAAGAACGCGCTCGCGGAACTGCCTTTCGGCGGAGCGAAAAGCGGAATCGACATCGGAAACCGCAACCCGCACGACGCAAAACAAGTCGACAAAAACGCGCTCATCCGCGCCTTCGCACGCAAAATCAAGTACTTGATTCCCGCGAAGTACGTCGCCGGCCCCGACATGAACACAACCGAAGTCGAAATGGACGCTTTCGCCGACGAAATCGGGGACAGAAAGGCAACGACGGGAAAAAGCAAGGCAATGGGCGGTTTGCCTCACGAACTCGGAAGCACGGGATTCGGCGTCGCGAAAAGCACGCTCGTCACGCTCGAAGAAATGAAGATTGCGCCGAACGCGGCAACCGTGGCAATCGAAGGTTTTGGGAACGTGGGAACGTTCGCAATGAAATTCCTTACGGAGGCGGGCTGTAAAGTCGTCGCCGTGAGCGATTCGAAAGGAACGATTCAAGACGAAAACGGCTTAGACTACGAAAAACTCATGCAGACGAAAAGCGAGAAAGGAACCGTGACTGCTTACGAAAGCGCAACCGCCAAAAAAATCGGCGGCGCCGCCATATTCGAACTCCCCGTCACCGTTTTGATTCCGGGAGCGCGACCCGACGTCGTAAACGACTCGAACAAGGCGGATGTTAAATGCAAGTTATTCGTCGAAGCCGCAAACATTCCAATCAGCGAAAAGAACGAAGACGAACTGTGGAAGCGCGGAATCATCGTCATTCCAGACTTCGTCGCTAACGCGGGCGGCGTCATCTCTTCGTACGTCGAATTCATCGACGGGACGGAACAACAAATGTTTAAGACTGTTGAAGAAAAAATCGCGCGCAACACGCGTCTCGTGATGGAGGAAGCGCTGCGCACGAAAGAAAACCCGCGCAACGTCGCGCGCCGAATCGCACGCGAACGCGTCATGGCTGCGGCAACCAAGAAAAAGTAAAAAGAAACCGAAAAGCGCGAAATCACTTCGCTTTGTCGACGAGGTCGCGCAAATGCTTGTGCAAACGCGGATTAGCGGCAATCACGTTCCGCAACTCGGGACGCCATTTGTTCCCATTAAAATCAGTTACGACGCCCCCCGCTTCGCTCACGAGCAAAGCTCCCGCCGCCAAATCCCACGGCTTCGGCATTGAAGCGCGAACGCAAGCATGAATGCGGCCGCAAGAAACGTACGCGAGATCCAAAGCCGCGCTCCCGAACCAACGCAAGTGCTTGCTCGCCTCCGCGATGCGCGAGAAAACCTTTTCTTGCCCCGCGTTGATGAACTGGCGAGGCGCGCCCAGCGAAATCAACGCTTCATCGAAATCGCGTTCGCGCGCCACGTGAACGCGCGCCCTGTCGAGGAAAGAACCCCTGCCCCGAACCGAGAAAAACATTTCGTTCAATGCGGGAGCGAAAACGACGCCCACCAAAAGCTTGTCTTTATACGCGAGACCCAAGCTAACAGCCCAATACGGGTTGTGGGAAACGTAGTTCGTCGTCCCGTCCAACGGGTCGATTAACCACAAGTAGTCGCTGTCGCGCTTGATGTACCCCTTTTCCTCGCTCAAAATGCTGTGAGTCGGAAACGCCGCATGCAAACCTTCAATTAATTCCAGTTCGCTTGCGAGATCCGAACTCGTCACGAACTCGCGTTTCTCGCCGTACCCAGGCTTGAAACCGATTTTCTCGTAACCCCACTCGTCAAGCACGATTCCGCCCGCGGCGCGCGCGAGCTTTTTTGCAACGTACAACTCACGCGAATAATTGTGCGTTATGCGCTTCGCCAAATCCAAAGCCAAAAAAACCACTAACCCAAAAATTGTTTCAATAGCTTTTGTTTTGCTGCCTTAATTACTTTTTCGAAGGAGCCGCTGAAGCCGAATAAACGCGCTGCATCTCAAGCGCGTCTTTCTCGTTCAACGGCGACTCGCAAACAATCGTGCCACCGCAACGCTTCTTCCTCAACGCTTCGGCTAACGGCGCGAAAGGCGGCGCGTTCGCCGCAATAGGCAAGTGGTTTATTTCGCCTTTCTCGCTGAAACGGATTCCCGAGAAATGACAGTGAAGCGAAAGCAACGCTTCGATTCCCAACGATTTCTTAAGCGAATCGAAAACTTTTTCGTAATCAGCGCTCGCGCTCAAAGCGTTGCCGCGCGCCAAGTAGTGCGCGAAATCAATGCACGGATTGAAGTCGTCAAGCGAGAATTCGCCGCACAACGCGCACAACTCGTTGAGGGAACCCCATGCGCTCGGTTTGCCCGTGAGTTCCGGCGCGAACACTACGCACAACCGTTCTTCCTTCTTTTTTTTGAGAAGAAGCTTGAATTCCTCGCGCATTTCATTCATGGCTTGCTGCGGCGGCTTCTTCAAGTAATACCCTGCGTGAAACACGACGCGCCCGCCTCCGTCACCGCAAGGCGCACCCGCCACGACGGCACCGTTCAGCATTCGCGCGCTTTCGAGAATCAAGTGGTGCGAATACCCTTTCTTTTTAGTTTCGTCGCTTAGCAGGTTGAGGAAGTAAGGCGCGTGGCAGGAAAGCGAAACGTTCTCGCGTTTCGCGGCTTCCCCCACTTCTTTCGCGTGCGCCGGATTGAAGCGAACGCCCCTAACGAACTCCCATTCACACCCACCCAAAGAGAGAGAACGCACTTCTTGTAGCCCTGCAACCATCCCCGGTTTTTTCGCGCTGAACGGAATCCCGGCGGTTGAAAACAACATCGCCATAAAATCACTTCGTCGAAACGATTTTAACTACATCCCCGTTCTCGAGCGCGTGATCGTGCGCGAGACGCATTTTAGTGCGCGCGTTCACCGCGTACAACATGTGCTTTGCGAGATCCGAGTGAATCGCTTCTGCGAGCTGCAACGGCGTCGAGCCCTTCGGCAAGAGGACGGCGTCTGGAAGCGCGTTACCGAAGTGGTCCGCGAAATGCTTTTCGTCCTCGACGGGAAAAACAACGACGTAACCCAGCGTCTTGAAAACAACGGTTTCAAGAAGCTTCTGCACGCCCGTGCCGCCCCACTTGCGCAAAACGTGTTCGTCAATCGAGTGAAGCGCCGCAGTAATGCGACCGTCGAGGTCGCCAGCAACCACCTTGATTTCAGGGCGTTCGACAGCGGAATCGTAAGTTATCCAGCCTTTCTCGCGAGCGCGCTGCAACGCGAGCTCCGCATCAGCTGCAATCGGAACGACATCACGATCCTCAAAAGCCAACTTGAGTTTCTCGACGCCTTCTTCCGCGCTCGACAAATCGATTTTGTTCGCCGCAATCACTATCGGCTTCGTCTTGCGCCTCAAAGCGCGCGCGAGCTCCAGAAGCTGCGCTTCAGTCTTCCACTCCGCAGTGTTTTCGCTGAAACCAACTTCGCTCGCGCAGTGCTTGAGCAAATCGCGCGTGACGCGGATTCCGCTGAGAAGCGTCGCGAATTCCTCGAACCCGCGGCCCTTCGCTTTAGCGAGATTCCGTTGCAGTATACCGAGAATCCAGTAATCGATTTCCTTCTCGATCATTTCAACGTCGCGCGACGCGTCGTGACTGCCTGGCGAGGCAACGTTTCCGCCGTCGTCCGTCGCGCCGGCCGCATCGGCAACGCAAACGAGTGCGTCAGCCGCAACGAGGTCGTTGAGGAATTGATTGCCTTTGCCGCGGCCTTCGTGCGCGCCTTCAACTAGCCCCGCCACATCCACGACGTTAATCGGAATCAAACGAGTGCCGGCGTTGCACGAGCCGACGCGCGGTTTGCAAGAAACGCCTAAATCCCGACACGCGCATTTCGCTCGCACGAACGCGACGCCCTTGTTCGGGTCGATTGTCGTGAACGGGTACGACGCTACGGCGGCGTGACCGTGCGTCAACGCGTTGAACAACGAGGATTTGCCGGTACTGGGTTTTCCCACGATTCCAATCAGCATAGCATTTATTTACGGTTGCGGGACTAAAATAAGGTTATGTCTCATTCTGCGGACGCCGCATTAAAACAAGGTGAAGCAGTTCAAGCCGAACCGACGAAAAAACACGGGAAAAAAGCAGCGCAAGCGTTGTGGACGACGAAACACGCGCCGAAAACGGTAAACGAAATCGCCGGCAACGAGGAAGCGCGCGAAACAATCAAAAAATGGGCGTTCGACTGGCAACGCGGCAAACGCGG
>CAZOKY010000064.1:0-2265 GCA_964580705.1 Microcaldota archaeon
ACCGCCGTCTCGCTCGTTTTCATTGCTTGGACTCAAGGCATCGAATTCGCCGCGCGCGCAGCCAACGTCATTCCAGCGGCGTTGGCCGGCAGTTTGTTGTTCGCACTTGTTTTCGTGAAAACCGCTTTGCACGGAAGAAAAAAAGACAAAAAAATCTGGCGCCCTTTGGTTTTCGGTTTAGCGGTTTGGCTCGCGATCGCGTTGCTCGTCGTTTCTTTCAAGCCCGCGCTTTTGGTTTCCGTCGCCGTTTTCGTTCCGTTCTTCGTTTTGTTCTTCGTTTTGATGACGCTGAAAAAGCGGGAGCGAAAAAAAGTCAGGGCGGAGCGCTTGACCGTGAACGAAACGATTTTCCGCGCAATCCTCGGGGGATGCATTATCATGGGAACTGTCTTGCTCGCGAAAGCGTTCGGGGAAGCGTGGGGCGGAGTAGCGGGAACTTTTCCCGCGGTCTTCGTTTCATCGCTCGCGATTCTCACGCGCCGCAACGGCGCGTCGTTCGCGGACTTTTTCGCTAAAGACTTTTCGTTTGGAATAATCGCGAACTGCGTTTTCGCGGCGAGCGTCGCCTTGCTTCTGCCGTCGCTCGGCTTCGCCGCGGGCTTCGTCGTTTGCTATGCAATCGGCTTGCTCGCCGCCCTAGCGTTTTACGCGGTGTTCAAGTCGTTACCACGATTTTGCCGCTTCCTTCCGGCCGCACGGTAACCAAACTGCCTTTCTTCAAGCCCAACAGTCGAACCAGTTCCTGAGGAAAACGCATTACCAAACTGTTGCCGAGAACCCCGATTTTCACGCTCACGCCGCGCTGCAGCTTGTTCAACAACAACGCTTTTTGCGCTGCTTTAGGCTCGAGAACGAGTTCGCCGCACTTCGAGCATTTCCACGCTTTCGCGCTCACGCCGCCGGCTAGCGAAACGCGTTCCTCAGTAAAACGGCTTGCACCGCAGTTGACGCACTTCATTTTTCCATTCCTCCTTGTTCGGAAACTTTTTTGTTCCAATTTTTGTTCCAAGCGTGAACCGAAACGTGCACTACAACCCAAACATCCTGCTTCAGGAAGTCGTTGTAGTCGCGGGCGGCGACAACACGCAAAACTTTTCCGCTTCCGTCATTCCGGGGGAGACAACGCTCGATTGTTCCCGCCCGCCTTTTGCTTCTCGCGCAATCAAACCCGTCTTCGAGAACGGTTTTGACGTCGTTCAAGTCGAGCGCGTAACCCTCGAGTTCGCCATAAGCGCTGCGCGACGGTGCGATAAGCAATCCTTTGAAGCGAACCTCGAACACGGGCGCCACCGAGCAATATCTTTAATAGATATCCTAAACAGATATTTAAGCGTTTCGATTGAAGCCGGACGCGCAAACCATTCCAGCGCCATTAATAAAACCCCGCGCCGCATAATTCCCTTTAGGGTTCGCAAAATTACGATTTCAAAAGGTGATTGCAATTGCGTGAAGGAAAAACGCTTAAGTATTACCACGAAAAACTCGCTAGCAAAGGCGCGATGTTGTTTTCGCTCGTCGACCCCGACAAGCTGCCGCTCGAAAAAGGCGGCGCGGTTGCCAAGGCAAGCTATGAAGGCGGCGCGGACGTCATCCTCGTCGGCGGAAGCATAGGCGTGCAAGGCAGCGTCCTCGACGAAACCGTCAAACTCATCAAAGACAACGCCCCCGGACTCCCCGTCGTATTGTATCCCGGTTCTCCCGGCGGGCTCACGCAGGAAGCCGATGCCGTGTATTTCATGCAAATGTTGAATTCGCGAGACATTTACTGGCTCAGCACAGCTCAAATCCAAGCGGCGCCCGTAGTCGCGCGAATGAAAATCGAGGCGATATCCACCAGTTACGTCATCATCGAGCCCGGTCGCGCAGTCGGCTGGATCGGCAACGCGAACATCGTCCCGCGCGACCGCGCCGACCTCGCAGCCGCGTGCGCGCTCGCCGCGCGCTACCTCGGCGCGCGAGTTTTCATTACGGACAGCGGAAGCGGAGCGCCTTCGCCTGCGCCCAACGAAATGATTTCCGCCATACGCAAGATGTGTTCGAACCCGGCGACGAACGCGGAGGAAATGCTTTACTTTTACGCGGGCGGAGTCAAAAACGCGGAACACGCCGCGAACGTCATTCGCGCCGGCGCGCACGGTTTGCACGTCGGCAACGCGTTCGAGGAAGGCGAAGGGGAAACGCGCGGAGCAGGCGGCGCCGCGGCAATCGCTCGCGTGAAAAAGATTGCTGACGCGGTTCACGCCGAAGGCAAGAAACGCGTTTGAA
>CAZOKY010000064.1:2365-5984 GCA_964580705.1 Microcaldota archaeon
CCTGATTTTAATATTACTCGGCGTTATTCTCAGCGGTATTACGTCCATGTTAGACTTCATAGCGCGCTCCGCGCTATCAATCGCGGTAGGCGGGTTAATCGGCCTCGAACGCGAACGCGGAAAAAAAGAGCCAATACTCGGCATGCGCACGTTCGCCCTCCTGTCCTTCCTCGGATTCCTCATCAGCTATTTCGCGAGCGAAAGCCCGCAAGCATGGCTTATCGTGGGTTCAGGCTTCGCCGGCATCTTCATCCTCGCCGTCCTCTATTACGTTTTCCGCGTGCGCCAAAGTTATTACGCGCGCATGAGCCTCGGGCTGACGACGACTATCGTAATCCCGCTCGCCTTCTTCCTCGGCTCGCTGATCGGCTGGGGCAAATTCTTCGAAGCGGGCATAGCCGCAATCGCGTGCGTTTACCTGCTAGTGGAAAAACGGGAGTTGCGCGAACTCGGCGAAACGATTACTAAACAAGAACTCCTCGATTTACTCGTCTTCATCGTAATCGCGTTCATTATTTACCCGCAATTGCCGTCGGGCGAAATAAACGTTTTCGGTTTCGCCTTCAACGCCCAATACTTTTGGTTCATCGTCGTAGTCGTCAGCGCGATATCGTTCGGCGGACACATTCTAGCGAAGTATTACCGCGACAAGGCTATTTTCGCTACCGCGTTCCTCGGCGGACTAGCGTCCAGCGTCGCGACGACCGCCGTATTCCTCAAGAAGACGCGTGACGAACGAATTCTGGTTGCCGCAATAGCCAGCGCCGCGCTCGCCAGCACGCTCTCCAGCATCGCCGTCGTCCTGCTCGCAAATCCGTTGTTCTTTCAAACCGCGCTTCCGCTGGCGATTGGGTTGACGGCGTTGTACGCGACCGCCGCTTGGACCGCGTTGAAAGCGCTTCACAAAAACGAGTCGATTTCAATCGAACGCCGCGCCTTGTCGATACGCTTCTCGCTCGAATTCGCGGTTTTGTTTTTCCTCGTCTCGCTCGCGATAGCGAAATTATCGTGGTCGCCAGGCGGAACAATAGCTTTCGCGTTCATCGGCGGAATCGTCTCGTCGACGAGCGTTTACGCGGCAGTCGCCTACGCCGTCAGCTCGCACGCGCTCGACGCGTCTACGGCGGTGTACGCTTTGTTGTTCGCCAGCTTGGGCTCGTTCACGGCGAAAACGGTTCTCGCTTCGCTCGCGTTGCGCAACGCGAAGTTCAGGCGCAAGCTCGCCTTGCTGCTCGCTTCCGCTCTCGTCGTAGGCACTATATCGGCTTTCCTCTCGATTTAAAAAAGCGCCGCCCGCCTTCGCCCGGCGTAAAAATCGCGAACAAAAGTTTTTTAACCGCAGCCTGCGCTATAATGCAAAGTTGAAAAAAAGGGGGTTGCGGGGTTGAACGCTTAAATGAAGGAAATCACGCTAATCGAGAAAGACCGGATGGGTTTGCTCGCCGACGTGAGCGAAACGCTTGGAAAGGCGCGCGTGAACATTCAAACTATTTTCGTCGACGTCACGCGAGGAAAACAAGCTATAATCCACGTTTTCGTCAAGCCGCCGGCAGCCAAGAAAGCCGCGGCAACGCTGCGCAAGAAAGGCTTCAAAGTCATCGGCTCGAACGTGCTCGTGCTCCGCATGCCGGACAAGCCCGGCGAATTATCGAAAGTCTGCCGCCTGCTTTCAGACAACGCGATAAACGTCACGAATGCGTTCTCGGTCAGCCGCTCGAACGGCGAAGCGTTGGACGCGATTTCAACGACGGACAACGACAACGCCCGCAAACTCTTGAAGGAATACTTGTAAACTCGGCGCGCGCCCGTTGAATTCAGCGCATTACAATCAGTGCGTTAAAACGAAGTATATTACGTCTCCGACGAGCAGGCACGCCGCGAGTCCCGCGAGAACGAACGGAGCGAAACGCGGCAACTCCTTCGCTACCGGCCACAAACGGATTTTTTCTTTCCGCCCGACTCCGCGCAGACGCGCAACCGCCGCCTTCGTGAGGACGCGCTCGAAAGAATACTTCGCCAGCAAACGCTTCGGCAACTCGTCGACCGCAAGCACGTCCTCGTCTTCAACCGCGTTCAACGGAATCATCTTCACGACGACGGCAGACATGATTTCTTTCTTGTACAACGAAAGGAACAACGCGGCCGCGAACAAAGCTGTAAAGAAAACGGTTTGCAAGAAGGAAAACGACAGCCAAGCAAAAAGCGTCACGCACGCCGCCACGCCGAACAACGCAGCAACATTCTTTCCAACGGAAAGCGCGCTCTCGTCGCGCAAGCGCTTCGCGTACCACGCCGCGCTCCAAACAGCTCCGAAAAACGAGGCGGTGACTAGGACTGAAACGACGAACGGGTAAGGCAACGGCGCGACGGGGTTGAACGGCAGCAAAAGCTCGAGCCCGAGAAACAGCAAGACGTCTCCCCCGCCGAATTGTCCCGCTCGCCAGGCGAAAAAACCGAAAACGCCTATCGCGATTGCAATCGCAGCAACCCAAAACCACGGAGTCAAATCCGCGCCGGCTTGAAACGCCTCAAACGCTTCGAACGCGCAAAGAACCGCGCCCGCCGCAATCATGCTCAACGTTATTCGGTCGTCGATGAACGACGTTCGCGCGTCCTGCCACGCCGCCACGCCCGTTCCGACGAGCGCAGCCGCGATTCGCAGAAACAACACGGAAAACACTGAAAACACTGAAAACAATTCAAGAACCAAGAAAAACACCAAAGAAAACCAAAAACAACACCGCGGCGTTCGACAACCCGCTTCAACGCTTCGCCCGTCGTTTCATTCTTTTCATTCTTTGCCTCTCAAGCGCGCGAACCACGCTTTGAGTTCCCGCAAATTCTCGTCAACGTCCGGCTTGCGGAACGCGAAAACCAACGCCAAACCCACAAGCGCGCCGACGGCGTGAGGCAAAATCGTGGCAGGCGCTTCCGCGTGCTCTTCGCCTCGCGCGAACTCTTCCGCCTTCGCTTGCGCCGCAGCGAGAGACGCGTTCGACTGTTTTTCGGCAGCGGCGGCGGCATCCAGCTCGGCTTTCTCTCGTTCGAGTTGCACTCGCGCTTCTTCGGCTTGCGCGGTTTCACCGCGTTTCTCGAGTTCCGTCACGCGGGCGCCGGTTTCGTTGACGGCGGCTTGCGCGGCGGCGGCTTGCGCTTGCGCCGCCGCGTTTTCCAGCGTCAGCGAAGCGACGTCGCTTTGCACTTGCGTCTTGCGCGCGCCAGTGAAGAAATCGCTCGCCGGCCCTACGATGAATACCGCAAGCAACGCGACGATGACGGCGAGCGCGATTGCCTGCTTCGGCTTTAGCGCTACTGCGGCGGACATCAAGCCCGCAATGGCGGCGCTTGCTCCGATGATGAGCGCGCCGGGATTGAGAAGCACATAAACGAGTCCGCCCGCCATTCCCGAAGCAAGGAAAATAACGATTACGGCTCCGCCGGAAAGCGTCGTCGACTCGAGTAATAGCGCGAACGCGGCGAGCGGAATCAAGTTCGCGAGCAAGTGCTGCACGCCTTGGTGCATGAACAGGCTGGTGACGACGCCGATTGGGTTCCACAACGCGAGGCCGAACGCGCCGATGGCGGCGCTGGAAGCGTACGGCTCGGCGCCGAAGTACAA
>CAZOKY010000065.1:0-3254 GCA_964580705.1 Microcaldota archaeon
CGCGGAGGCGTCGGTTTCCGCGTACACTTTTACTTCAACCGTCTGGTAGTCGTCGGAGTCGAGCGCGCCGACGTAAGTCGTCGCTCCGCTCAAGACGCGGATTCCCGCCACGGGTTGGATTTCGACTTCCAGGAATTTCGCGTCGGAAACGCCTTTGTTTATCACGGACACGAATATGCTTCCCGTCGTATTGGTTTGGTGAAGCGTACTGGATTCGAGAGCGATTGACAGCAATGGCTTGCTTTCGACTACCACGCCCGCGTAGTCGGTGCGCGTTTGTTTTGCGCCGGTGTCGTCGTAGTACGTGAGTTCAAGCGGAATGCGGTACGCTTTGATTGCGGCGGTCGGGTAAGCGAGCACGTCGAACGACACGTCGTTCTTTTCTTTCGGCCCGAGGAGCGCGACGCGTTTCGTGTTCGAGCTGCCGATCGTGGTGAACGGCTGGTCGTCGGTGAAAGCGAGTTTGAGGGAAACCTCTTTGACGGGCGAGTTGCCCGAGTTTTCGAGGGCTACGCGGATTTTGAATTGCGCGCCTGGCTGGATTTCTGATGGAGTGAATGACACTTCGTTGATTGCGACTACGGATTCCTGGACTTGAATGTAAACCTGCATTTTCGCGGTCACCCAGTCTGCCCCGCGGGAACGGCACGAGAACGACAAGTCGTTGTAACCCGTCACGGCGTTGTCGGCGACGCGCACTTTGTATTTTAAGACGCTGCCTTGTCCTGCCGGAAGGTAAACGAGTTTCTGAGTTTCTTGCGTCGCGTCGTCGACGGTGAACGGGAATATGGAGAGTAGTTTGCATTCAACGTCGTAACTCGGGTACGCGCCGTTATCTAGCCCTATGAAGAAGTCTATGTAACGCCCCGGTTCCGCGGGGGAAGGCGCGTAATTCACCCCGCTTATGGCGAGCGTTCCGCCGACTAGTTGCGTTGCGGCGCCGGCGGGTTGCGCGAACAGCGCGATGAACGCGAACGCTAAAACCGTCGCGACTAACAACTTCGCCGTTAAAACAGTTTTCCCTTTCATTTCAAAACACCTCTCCGAATCGTTTTACGTTTTTTCACGAATCACGAATCGCTTATTATTTGCCCGTCTTTGATGCGCACGGTTCGGCGCACGTGCTTGACTACGCCGGGGTCGTGGCTGACGACGATTATGGTTTTGCCTTCCTTTTCGTTGAGTTCGTTCAACAGTTGCATTATTTCTTGTCCGGTTTTCGAGTCGAGGTTTCCAGTCGGCTCGTCCGCGAGAATTACTTCCGGGTCGACGGCGAGCGCGCGCACGACTGCCACGCGTTGTTGTTCTCCGCCGCTTAACTCCATGGGCCTGTGGTTCCACCTGCCTGCCAAGCCGACGCGGGTAAACAAACGCTCGAGGCGCGAGCGGCGTTCGCCTGCTTCTACGTCTTGGAAAAGCAGGGGGAGTTCCGCGTTTTCGTACGCGCTGAGGGACTGGATTAAATTAAAGTTTTGGAAGACGAAACCGATTTTTCGGCCTCGCACGGTTGCCAAATCGCTTTCGCTCATTTTCGCTATATCTTCGCCGTCGAGGTAAATTGCGCCTTCAGTCGGCAGGTCGAGTGCGCCGACGCAGTTCATTAACGTGCTTTTGCCGCTTCCCGACGGGCCCATGATTGCGACGAAGTCTCCGCGCGCTATGCTTAAGTCGACGCCACAGATTGCGCGGACGGCGACGCCTTTGGTTCCGCCCATGTAGTACGTCTTGCAGACGCCGCGGAGTTCGATGATCGGCTTCGCGGTTTTCGCGGTTTTCTTGTTTTCTTCTTTCTTGGCGGGCACGGTAATCTGGCTCTTTTTAAAATCTTAAAATCGTTTGCTGAAAAGCGGATAATGTTTAGGTTTAAACAAATATTTAAGAGTGTTGGATTCGTGAACCGCTCGGTGGGGGGCACGTGTGTTGAAAAAACTCGGTTTTACTGAATTGAACGCGGCTGCGAAGGAAGCTGACGCGGCGTTAGCGGGCGCGCGTCTCGCGAAATTCTTCGAGCTCTCGCCGGCGTCGGGGCGCGGCGTTTTTCGTTTGAAGTTTAATTCGCAGGCGAAAGGCGAGGTAAACGTCCTCGTCGACTTGGGGTTCGGCGCTTTTCTCGCGACGCGCGTGCCTGAATCCCCCGAGGCGCCGACGCAGTTCGTCGCTGCAGCGCGTTCCAAAATTGATAACGCTCTTCTGCGTGGGGTTTCGCTCGTGAACAACGACCGCGTACTGCGTTTCGATTTCGAGAAGAAGGAAAAATTCGCGTTGGTTTTCGAGTTCATAGGCAAAGGCAACGCGTTGCTGCTTGATGAACCGGGCAAAATAGTTTTCGTTTGGAAGCCCGCAGTTTATTCTTCACGGAAACTTGCTCTCCGCGAGGTTTACGTTGCGCCGCCTGCGGGAGGCAAAACTCCCGCAAGCGCGGGCGTTGTTCGCTCGAACGCTGACGTCGAAACTGATTATTGGTCCGGCGAAAACGCTAAGCCCGTTGAAAAAAAAGAGAACGCTGCTTTGCGCGGTCTCGAGAAATCGTTGGAGGCGCAGCGCGCCGCGTTGCCAACTCTTAAACGCGAGGAAAGCGAGGCGCTGGCAGCAGGCAACTGGATTAAGGAAAACCGCGAAACCGCTGAAGCGTTGATTACGGCGGCGAAAACCGGCGACGAAAGCGCGTTGAAGAAACTCAAGGCGAAGAAAGACGGTGCGTTCTGCGAGTTAGATGTTTGAAACGCGGGCGACGCTCGCGCTAATTAGTCGAAAAAACTTTCAGCGGAAACTATTCGGGGCTTGCGAGACCGCGGCGGTCTACGACCATTACGTCTTTAACGTCGAGCACGCTCGAGTACGGGAGCGCAACGAGGTCTTTTCCTTCGTGTTTGGCGCGCGCGGCGAGCGACGAGTCTGGGTTCGGCTCGATGAGTACGCTCTCGAGTTTGCCCGTCAATTCATTCATGTATAAATCGACTACGCGGCCGATTTCTTCTCCGTCTGTCGTTATAACGCGTTTTCCAGCGAGTTGTTTCGCGATTACGTACTTAACCAAAGCCAATCACCTTTGCTATAATCAGCATAATGTTTTTAGTGAATACGGTTTCGCTGGGAGTATTTAAATAACTTTCTTCCGTTGTTGTAACAGGAGAAAAACAAGGAAAACGCTTGCGGAAACGCTTGCGAAACGCTTTGCGGACGAATGACGAGAAAAAAAGGAGAGGTGGCGCGCGAATGAAAATCAAGGATGAAGTGCTTAAAACGATTGACGC
>CAZOKY010000065.1:3354-5956 GCA_964580705.1 Microcaldota archaeon
GCCTTCGCGGGTTCGGGTTCTTCTTCCGCGATGAAGCCGGGCGACGTTATGATGATGCGGTCTGCCGCTTTCACGCTCTTGTACATAATGGTTTTTTCGTGGAAGACGCGTTTCGCTTCTTCCTTGCTCGCCGCCTTTATTGGTTCGAGCGTGAGGCGCACTACTTCGCCTTTTTGCAAGTCGATTATTACGTCGTAGACTTTGCCGAGGAATTTCGCTCCGTCGGTGTAGACGTCCATGCCCATTAACTGGGACACTTTCACTGCCATCACACGTCACCTCATTTTTAACGAGTTTTCAACGATAAGCGCGTTTGGGCGCGCGGGATTATTTTCACTGCGAGTTCGTTTAAAAGCTTTGGGAAAAACTGGAAGCGCGGGCGCGTTAAAGCATTGATTGAATGATTGGGAAACGGCTCTCGTTTGGTTACTGGACGCGTCAACGGCGCCGTCGGCTCTCGGCAAGTCTTCTTAGCAGTGCTTCACGCGCAAGCGTAACCTGTAGATGTGCTATCCCCCTTTCGCTGAGATACCCCGCCCGCGTTCTCCCCGCGTCTTCCATCGTCTGAACTCTGGCCGTTTCATCAGAATGGTGCCCGCGCCCCGCTTCGTCCATAGCTTGAAATCGGGCCGTTTCGTCACTAAAATACCGCCCGTAGTAAACTCGATATTCCTTTTTGAGTTCCACACCGCCTTCGGTTGGCGTGAACTTTACGGGCTGGAATGCGGGGCGCAGCTCAGCCAAAATACTTCTCATTTTTTGGGGAGGTAACGCGGTAACCCGCTTTTGAGAAACCAGCGAGCTGCAAACGAAACGGTTGCCGTCATGAAGCATAGTGTGAGTAACGGGGTCCTGTTTTTTTCTAGCGGATGAAGTCGCGCGGCGCATGAAATCACCTAAATTCTTTTGTGCGACGCTCTTAATTAAAGATGTTCTTGAGACGGGGCCGGCGTCGCGGGCGGCGTTTTGTGTTTTTGCGTTTTCAAGCCGCGCGGAGGCTCAACGTTTTCTTTACTTCGTTTATTACGTGCCCGTAATCGCGGTAGTGCTCGATTGCAACCACTTTGACTTCGTACGCGCCGGGGGCGACGCGCGGGTTGCTGTAAACCGCGATTTTGAGTTGCTTGCGTTCGCCGGGTTGTAACGGCCCGAGGCGGATTTCGCGCGTGTTCGTCAAACCCGTTTGGTCTAACGCAACCGGTTTCTTGACTTCGACTACTACGCTCGTCAGCAGTTCTTTGTCCGCCGTGTTTTGTAAATCAACTTCGAGGTCGACGGCGTCGTTCTTGTGCGCGGGCAGGCGGAACGGGTGCAAACTGCATTTGAGGGAGTAAACGCTTGGGCCCACCAACGGTTTTTTGCCGAACAATTCAAACAAACTCATGTCGTAACACCTTTTGCAGAGTTTAAACTTTTTCAAAATTTTCGCGTAAAACGAAGAAAAAAGTAACCCCGCCCAGTTTAATAAAACTTTTCTAAAGCGGGGCGCTGCCCTGAAACCGAAAAAATTTCCGTCCGAACCGGCGCCGGCGCTACCTTGTTCGTCTCGGTTTGCCTAACCTTTGCCCTAGGCGAATCCGGTCCTTTAGGCGCGCCCAACTCCGCTGCTTGGCGCCCCGCCTATTATTCTCGAGTTCGGCAAGGACTGATGTCCCGCCCCTCAGGGCGTCTAGAAATTTGGGTTCTTCTATGCTTTTCCGCAAGTCGCTGCTCCGCACTCCCGCGACCATGAAACGCTTTACACCGTTTCTATTGACGGTTCCAGTTACTAGGCCTACAAGTCTGGGCTTGCCGCCGATGACGGGGGCGGTAAACAAAAACAGGTACGGGCCCTTAGCCCCGAGCAAATGCGTTCCTCTTTCGAGAGTACTGACGGGAATACCGACCATGAAAACCAGTGAAATATGGAAGACGGAGTATTAAAACTTGCTCGGGCAACCCGGCGCGGTTCACGTTTTCTTGCTCCACTTGAGCCACCAGTCGGCGTTCGCGCGCAGCGCTGACGCGAAGCCGGCGTCTAACGCGATTGGTTCTCCTCGGCCGCTTTGCTTCACGAGGCCGCTCGTCTCGAGCGCGGAAACGAGAAAGAAAAGCGTGCTTTTGGGTACGTTGAAATCGGTTTCGAGTTCGCTGAAGGAGCGCGGGCGTTCGCGCAGCGCGCCGAGGATTTGGATTGCGAGCTCGCGCTTGGCGGGCGAGAACGAGAACGCGTTGTCTACGAAGTCGTATATCGTGTAGCGCGAGGAGGCGATTCGTTCGGCGTCGGAGGCGCGGACGCGGAGGCGGGCGGCGCTCTCGTTTTTCTGGCGTTCGTAATGCGCCGTGAGTTCTGCAGCGGCGTTTCCGCCGCGTTCGTCGTTTTGTTTTTTCGCGGCCACCACGGACCCCTCGCTTCCCGTAATCGCGCGTTTTCGCGTGTTTTGCGCGTTTTTTCGTTTTTCGGGCGTTTTTTATTTTTTTTTGTTTGTTTTTGTTTTGTTCGTTGTTTCCGTTTCTTTTCGTTTTTTGTTTTGTTTTTGGTTTATTTTCGTTTTCGTTATTCTGCGGACGCTTTTAATAAGTTGCTGGCGTTATTGAGCCGGAGAAACGGAACGGCGAAATA
>CAZOKY010000066.1:0-5940 GCA_964580705.1 Microcaldota archaeon
TTCTACAACGCGACGCTCGGCTCCGCGCACCCCGTAAACGTCAGCTTCACTTACTCCGGAGATTTCGAAGTGGACGGACTCGAATCCTCGATTCCGAGCGGCGACCCGAGCGGTTATACGAACGTTTCGAAGTACGTGAACGTGACGAACCAAAGCGCGGGCGCGTGGGTTTTCCTTAACGTGAGTTACGCCGACAGCAACGTGCCTAGCGGTTTCAACGCTAGCAACGTCACGATTTTCGAGTACAACACTACTGACTGGATTTCAATCGCGGGAAGCGGAACGAACCGCGGCGCGCCGTGGAATTACAGTTACGCGAACTTGACTTCATTCGGCGTCTTCGCGCCCATGGCGGGCAGCGGAGGAGGCGTCCCGCCCGCCGATTATGTTACTGCGGTTCAGTACGCGCCGCCCGACTCGTTCAACACTACCGACACTTCATTGACTTTCTCGGTCGGCTGCAACGCGACGGGCGTAATCGACACGGTTGCAATCTACTCGAACTTGACGGGCGTTTGGACCGCGTCGTACTCGAACGCGGGTTACGTTAACGGAAGCGTTTGGAGCCAAACCGCGTTTAATTTGAGCGTTGGGCAATACGTTTGGGCTGTTTACTGCAACGATTCAACCGCGAACTCGGATTGGACGACGAACAGAAATTTCTACGTAGGGATTCCCGCTCCCTCGCCTACGCCGACGCTTACGCCCACTGAAACTCCGGCTCCGACGTCTCACCCGGGCGGGCCCACTGTTTTTCCGACGCCCGGCTCGTCGCCTCAACCGACCTTGCGGCCGCCTTACGTCAACATCACCGTAGTCGTCGGCGGCTCCAACGCCAGAACTGAAGGCACGACACGCCCATGCAACTCCACGATTTGCAGAAACGGAGAAACCGCTAACATCGTGGTGCGTCGCACAATCGAAGTCGTGCAGACTCCTAGCGGCGTGCAAAAACCAGGCGGAATAGTGTTGACGCGCGTGACGCTCCGCGTTTCCAACGACGGCAAGGCGACCGCGTTCGGAGTAACCGTCTTGGATTTCGTAGACGACCTCGCTAAAGGAGCGCAAGTGGATTACGGAACCACGCCGAACAAGTTTTCCGGCGGCAGCGCCGAGTGGCTCATCAACGCACTCCCGCCCGGGTCAACGCGCGTTTTTTCCTACTCCATTTCAAGGCGGGCTACGCAAAACGAGATTTCAAACGTCAGGCAACCAATGATTCTCGTGAAAGCCGCTTCGTCGTCGTCTGCGTGGTTCGACTGGCTGTTCCTTTACGCGGCGTTAGCGTTATTCGCCGCTTCGCTTGCGGCACTGTTTTTCGAACGACGCAAAAATGAGGAAGAAGAATCAGAGCAAGAAACAGAGTAATAAACGGAGTAAGAAAAAGGAAGAACCGGAGTTGTTTGTGTTTGCTGGAATTCATCAGTACCGCAGAACTGCATTTAATAGGAATCCTGCTGATCGCAGTCGGATTCGGCGGAGCGTTTTTGTCGGCCCTGCGATTAATCGACGCGTCAATTACGGGACGCGAAACGAGAAGCAAAGCAAAGGGTTCGACCACGGTCGCACGCCGGCTGGGCAAAGAAAAATCGGAAAAAAGGCGCGTTTCCCGCATACTGTTCTTCCTCGCCATCGCGTTCGCAGGAGCTTTCCTCTACTCGTACGACGAATTAACCGTTTCGGCGACGACCGTCGCGACGGCTTCCCCGCTCCCCGATTACCGCGTCCTCGAAACGAAAACCGAAGTCTTCTCGAAACAGTTTTCGCCGGTCGAATGCGAGGGTTTGGGCGGCTTTGTTTACTTGCGTGAACTCCGCGTTTACGAGGCAACGCGCGTCGACGAACAAGGCGGAAACAAAAGCGTTTTCCTCAGCACGTTCACGTTCACGATCAAGAACAACGGCAGCAACTCGGCATCCAACGTGGTTTTAACCGAGCACGTTCCCGACGTCGTCGCAACCGACCCCGCATACGTGTTCAATTACTCGATTCCGCCGGCGAGCGCGCGCAAAGGCAGCGTCGTAGTCGACTGGCTATTCGACAACGTGGACTCCGGCGAAGAGAAAACCATTTCATACACGGTTGAAAAGAAAGTGGACGCGGGGGCTTTGAACGACTTCCCCGCGCCGAACGTCGTATCGCGAACGGTAAAGCAAGGCGCGGTCGGCGTGCCTAAAGAAGTTTTGAAAGGCGAAGTAACGGAAGTGGCGGAACAAAAAGCCGGTACGGATTGGAGCGCGCCCGGATTAGCCATCATAGCTACTTTTGCTGCGGCGTTAACATACTTTTTCGTCAGGCGCAACAAAAACGAGTTGCAAGCCTAAAAAACAAGCACGCGCTTAAACCGCGTTCCTTTTCAACTCCTAACCCCGCGATTTTTTAAACAATTGCCGCATTACGATTTGCGGGTGGTTTGAAGAATGAAGAAAATTTTGATTCCAGGGCTCGCGGCAGGCGTCGTCATACTCGTCGCGTCACTCGTCTTGATGCAGGCGTTTGAAGCCTTGATTCCCGGGCTCGCCGCGGAATACCGGACGCCGTTATTCCGTCCTTGGAGCGACCCGTTGATGATGCTCTTCTTTTTGTACCCGTTCGTTTTAGGCGTCTCGTTCGCGTGGCTGTGGCTCAAGACGAAGAAAGTCTGGGAAAGCCCGTACGAAATGGCGTTGGCTTACTTTACCGTCGCGACTATCCCCGGAATGTTCGCGACTATCACGAGCATGCCTTACTCGTTCGCGATGGTCGCGACGTGGACGCTCGGCGGATTGATTTACGTTTTGTGCGCGGCAATCGTCACCGACAAAATGAAGGCTTGACGTTTCAATAACGCCTTGAAAAAAGAGTTAAACACGCGGCTAGCGTAAGCTTGAAGGCATGAAGAAAATTTTCCTCACGATCGACGACGGCCCCAGCGAACGCTGCACGGAATTAATCGAATTTCTCGCCAGCCGCGGAATAGGCGCCGTGTTCTTCTGCCGCGGGGATTGCCTCGCGAAACGCCCTGAAACCGCGGTAAAAGCAATCAAAGCAGGATTCATCATCACGAACCACTCGCTCACGCACGCCGACTTCAACGCGCTCAACGAAAGCCAAACGCGCAACGAAATAACCGCGACGGACGAACTAATCCGAGCGCTTTACTTGAAAGCAGGCGTTGCGCGGCAAGCGCGCTGGTTCCGCTTTCCTTACGGCTGCCGAGGCGCAACGGAAAACGCCGTTCAAGCCAACCAAGAAATCTTGCGAGAACTGGGTTACTCGAATCCTTTCGACTCGAAACGCGTTGACTGGAGTTGGGACGTCGATTGCGAAGACTGGCACGTAAACGAAAGCAACGCCGACGCCAAACTCGCGCTAGCCAAACAACGATTGAAAACTCTGCGCGACGGCGGAATCCTCGATTTGCACGACCAGGAAGCGAACCTGCAAACGCGCTTGCTCCAAAAAACCTGTGAAGCCGCCGCAAGCGAAGGCATTGCGTTTCAAAGCAACGCCGCGCTGCTCGCGCTAACCGCAAAAAAATAAAAAAAGAAAAAATAAATAAAGAAAAACGCTTCGCTCGTGCGCGCTAATTTTTAGAACGCGAATGCGACTTCTTAGGCGCAGGCTTGCGGCCGCCCGCACGACGCGCGCCTAGACGCGAAACAACTGCTGGCGCCGCAGTGACGCTTGCGAGTTCGCCTCCCAAATCAAGGAACGCCGCAGTCAAAAAGCCTTCCGTAAATATTTCGAAGAACGACATTCCGACCAAGAAGACGAGCGCGGCAACCAACACGACTACGCCCGCCACAACGAGCCCCGCAACGCCTGGCAAAAGCGCGTAAGCGCCGGCGGCGAGAAGAATCAACAGAACTGCAGCGAATCCCAAAGCCGCGAACATGACGAGCACGACGACGATGAAAACGATTAAGAGAATCAACATTTGAAGCGCGTTCTTCAAAAACAAGTTCGCGCTCTCGCGCAACGAGTCGATTACGCCGTGCCCTGAAACCACGACTTCGTATTGAGTGAAGAACAAGGCGAGCGACACCACAAACCGCACTAGAAAGTTAAGCAAGACGAACACCACGCCTATTAGGGGAATGAGTGAAAGCAAGGTAAATGGTAATGAAACGACGGCTGACACTACGATCACGAGAATCGATGCAATAACCATCTGCCAGAAACGCGTTTTCGCGAACGCCAAACACTCGCGAAGCGAAGCGCCGCGCCCGCGGTAAGCTTCCGCGGCGTTGCGCATGATTCCCCCGCTCAACCAAATCCAGAAGCCGATCAAGACGAACAGCAAAACGATGAACGACAAAATCAAGACAGCGCCGCCGATTAACGCGAACGCGGACGCGGGATTACGCGACAACGCGGCAAAGCCGCCGCCTGCACCGCTTGCGAGCGCTCCGCCGAACAACGCGAACAACAATAACAACAGCACGCCTGCGGCGGCGAAAGCGCCGAGAAAGAACAAGACGAACAATCCTACTCGCTCGCGGTTGCGCGCGAAATTCCACGCGAAGCCGAGTTCGCCGCCCAAATTCAAATCCATTTCCAACGCACCTCTAAACCGTCAAACAAAACCGAACAAACACTGGTTACGCGAACTTTACGAAAACGTTAATGCGCGACCCGTTAAAAAAACGCTGGTTACAGGGGGATTGAAAAAAGTTTACTGCCCGGAATTCGTTTTCCTCAAAAACTGGCTCGCGCGAAACGTTGAATGAACCAAGTTCGGCTTCGCGCCGCTCAAAGCAATCGCGCGTTGCGCGTGCAACGCGTGCGTCTGCACCGGCTTCAAACGCGCGACGTAACGCTGCTTCGCTTGAGCGTGGCGTGCCAACTGCTCGTTCAACGGAACGAACTCCGTGCTACTACTATTACCGCCTGCGAAAGCGCGCGGAGGCGCCAAAAGCCCCGTCGCAACCGCACGCGTCATGTCGCGCGCGAGATTCGTCCCCACTTTAAGCGTCAACGCTTCGATTTGCTCCGCTTGCTTCGCGGCGCGCATGACGTCGAACGGCCCGAAAACCATTCCCACGATGGGCAACATGTGCAGCCACGACACGAGCGGAACCTTGCTAGCGCTAGAAAAAAGCTTGCCTGCACCGCCAGCGCTTGCTCCGCCTTTGTTCTTACCGGAATCCATGTCAGTTCAACACGCAAGATTACGCGCAAGCCAATAAAAAGCGTTCTGCAAAGCGCGCGCTAGGAAAAACTAAACTAACTCGAAAAGAATCAGTCGGGCGGACAAAATGTTTGTTTCACGCCGCGCGGAAGTAATCATTGAAAACTGGAAAAGCGAAAAGCATTGCTTGCTTCATCAAACAGTAATTGCGAAGAATAGTTTACTTGAAACCCAAACGCTCCAAAATCAGCAAAGGCATTGCCTCACGAAAAAGCGTTGGAAAATCAAGATTGCGGCCTTTAGTAACGGTTTGCTGAACGCCTCGCCTTGCGGCTTGACGCTTACACTTCCGTCCTATCAAACTCATCTGCTTGTGAGCGGCCTAAGCTGCCTCGTTTTAGGAATGGCTTCGTCCTTAGATGCCTTCAGGACTTATCCAATGGCGCGTGGCTACCCTGCTTGCTTGCAAACAACAGGTGCACTAGAGGCGCCGATTCCCCGTTCCTCTCTTAAGCCGAACGCCCGCGCAAGACTGCGCTAGTGTTGAACTAACCACGTCATAAAAAAAATCGTCGCTTTCGCGGCGCGTTTTCTCGTGGAGTCATCCCTAGCGTTTGCTTGACGCTGGCGCTCGTGTACTCAGGGAACCTTTCCCTCAGGCAGCAAAACACTTCTAGAAGATGCCACCGAACTGTCTCGCGACGTTCTGAACCCAACTAACGTAGGATTTTAATGGATGAACAACCCAACCCTTGGTGGCTCCTGCACCACCAGGATATCCTGAGCCGATAGCGATGTACCAAACCGCGCCGTCGATTAGTCCGGGC
>CAZOKY010000067.1:0-5587 GCA_964580705.1 Microcaldota archaeon
CGTTCAAGGCGTGCGTTACGGGGAATTAGTTGAAATAACCCTATCGAACGGAGAACGGCGCAGGGGACGCGTTCTCGAAGCGACGACGAAGACGGCGCTCGTTCAAGTGTTCGAGGGAACGCGCGGAATCGACGTTGGCGGCACCTCCGTCAAGTTCACGGGCAGCGAAGTCGAACTCGGCGTTTCAACCGACATGCTTGGACGCGTTTTCGACGGACTCGGCTCGCCCATCGACAAAGGCCCGAAAATCGTTCCAGTCGAGAAGCGCAACGTGAACGGCAACCCCATCAACCCGTTCGCTCGCGACGAACCCAGCGACTTCATCGAGACGGGCGTTAGCGCCATCGACTTGATGAACACGCTCGTGCGAGGACAAAAACTACCGATTTTTTCGGGTTCGGGTTTGCCGCACAACGAACTCGCCGCGCAAATCGCTAGGCAGGCGTGCGTCAAAGGAAAAAGCGAGAAGTTCGCCGTCGTCTTCGGCGGAATCGGGATTACGTTCGAGGAAGCGCAGTTTTTCATCAACGATTTGAAGCGCACGGGCGCAATCGAACGCTCGATTATTTTCCTGAATCTCGCCGACGACCCGGCTGTCGAGCGCATTACGACGCCTCGCCTCGCGTTGACGGCTGCGGAGTACCTCGCGTTCGAGGAAGACATGCACGTCCTCGTTTTGCTTACGGACATGAACAATTACTGCGAGTCGTTGAAGGAAATCAGCGCGGCGCGCAAGGAAGTTCCGAGCCGCCGCGGTTACCCCGGCTACATGTATACTGATCTCGCCAGCATTTACGAGCGCGCGGGACGCATTAAAGGCAGGAAAGGCTCGATTACGCAGCTCCCGATTTTGACGATGCCTGAAGACGACATCACGCACCCGATTCCCGACTTGACTGGTTACATTACGGAAGGGCAAATCGTGTTGTCGCGCGATATGCATATGAAAGGCGTTTACCCGCCCATTAACGTCCTCCCGTGTCTCTCGCGTTTGATGAGCCACGGAATAGGAGTCGGGAAAACTCGCGAGGACCACAGCGGCGTAAGCAACCAATTGTACGCCGCGTACGCCCGCGGAACCGAATTGCGGGAACTCGTGGCAGTCATCGGTGAAGCCGCGTTGACGGAGGAAGACCGCAAGTATTTGAAGTTCGCGGAAGCGTTCGAACGCCGTTTCGTCGCGCAATCTCGCGATGAACACCGGACCGTCGAAGACTCGCTGGGAATCGCGTGGGACTTGCTTTCAACGATTCCTTTCGAGGATTTAAAGCGCATCAAGCCTCAATTCGTGGAAAAGTATTACCCGGGGCGTGCAACTGTTTCAATCGCCGTGGGCGAGGGAAAGAAGGCGGAGAGCGAGGCGGAGACTCTCGCGGCTGAAGCGGCGGAAGCAGAGGAAGTCGAGGCTGCGTCGGAGAAAAAAACCCGTGCCGCAACTCGCGCGGTTAAAGCGAAGCCGGCGAAGCAGGCGAAGTCAAAGACTAAAGCGAAGCGCGGAACGAAGCGCTGAAAAAAAAGTGTAAAGTGATTAGCTGACATGGCTGTAAGGCGCGTTAACGCGACGAGGAGCGAGTTGCTCAAACTCAAGCGCAGGACGAAGCTAGCGGGACGCGGGCACGACCTCTTGAAAGAAAAACGGGACGGGTTGATGCGAAAGTTCATGGAACTAGTGCGTTTTTACCGCGAAGAAGAAAACCGCGTGTCGAAAACGCTGGCGCGTTCGTTGAAGCGCCTCGTAGTAGCGCGCGTAACGCTTTCCGACGATGAAATGGATTCGCTCGTCGCGCTGTCGAAGCGGCGCGCCGTGCTCGAAGTCGGCGAATCGTTTTTGATGAACGTCAAGACGCCTACGCTGCGCGTCGTCGTAAAACAGGAAGGCGATTGCACGGGGCATCAGGCTACTCCGTTGGACGCAGATTTGGCGTTAGCCGAGTTCAAGACCGCGCTCGTTGACGTGGTCGCGCTCGCCGAGACGCAGAAGAAGATTCAATTGCTGGCGCCGGAGGCGGAGCGCACGCGCCGCCGCGTGAACGCCTTGAAGTACGTTATCCTTCCCCAACTCAACGCCTTAATCAGGGGAATCGAAATGAAGCTCGGCGAGATGGAGCGTTCGAGTTTCGCTACGCTACTCCGATTGCAGGAAACAGTGTTCAAGTAAAAGTAAACTGTAAAGTAACCTGTAAAAACTCGCGGAAAACGAGAAAAAACCGAAAAAGCCGAGAAAAACCGAGGAAAACAACTCAACAACCGCAATTCAACAACCGCAAAACAACGATTTCAACGATGTTTTTCGTCGTTTGACGTTTTTCAGCCGGGTTGTTTTCGGTTGGGTTGGTGTGCGTTAACTGTACGGGAACTGCACGGTATTCAAACGCGGGTTGAGTTTGGGGTTGCCGGCGAATGTTTGCGCTGGCGTTAACGTTTGCCTTGGTTTTCGTCTGGCTTGGCGTTTTCGGCGTTTGACGCCCGCCTTTATAAAGGCGGCACAAAGCGGCGCGCGAAACGAAACTTGTTTCGTCGAGTGACGTAATAAAGCAAGGTTTTTAAACCCCTCGAAGGTTAGTTATTCCATCGACAGCGACCTGGTACGATAGCAGTTTCGCTCCCACCTTAAGCCTTTGAATTAAATTTTTTTGGCTTTGGGAGAGAGACCTCTCGATGCGCTGGTAGCTAGAACGAAACATGAATGTCTCTCGTAAAAATATGAGACAAGGAATCGTTGGATTTCCTAGCTGTTTTGGCTTGGGAGTTCATCGAGGTGAACACAAAAAATGAAAAGTATAAATTTGAAGAGAATCGCGACGGCGACAATCGGCGGCGCTCTGCTTGCGGCCAGTGTGGCTGCTGCAGTGACTGTCGACGATGCCGGCTTGGCGGGCTTTAAGCTCTTCAACAACGCGGAACCGAACGTGAAAATCGTTGTTGGAGCAAGCGCCTTGCCGACCGACGCCGTAGCGGCTGCAAACATTGCAGCGATGATCGGAAACCTCGCGTATACGAGTTCCGACATCAGCGTCCTGAACAAGGACGGATTGTCGTGCACCGGCGGCGGAACAAGCGGCTCGACGAAAGTCACCGCGACCGTGACGACGCCCGGAGTGAACCCGGACATCGCGTACCAAATGAAGACGTACCTGGGAGACGCGGCAACCGGAGGTTACTTGAACCAGAACGCCATCGACGACCGCACTGACGCGAACTCGGGTTCGTACGTCATGCCGACCGAGTCGATAACGACTTACAAGGGTCGCAAGGTCACGAACTACGAATCTCCTTTGGCGTACAAGGGAACCATCACCGACAGCGTAGGCAGCAAGAGTTACCTCGAAGAAGAGAAGTATTACTTCTACGCGGCTTCGATGTACGACTCGACTGCGAACGCGATTCAAGCGAAGAACGCTCTGGCGGGATACGAAGCCGTATTCACTGACCCGATCGTCCTTTGTACGAACGCCACTACGCCCAGCGCGACTGACGAAGTCTGCGCTGCAGATGCAGGATCCCAGTACCAAACGTCCAAGCACAGAGTGAAGATTAAGTTCCTCGGTGCAGACTGGGTAATCTACGGATTGACCGGCTTCGCTTACATCGGAAGCGGCGGTTCTCCCGCGGTTACGCTAGGAAAGGAAGTTCAGTACCAGGAGTTCATGCAGATTGGTGACGAAGCGACTGCACCGAACGGCGTGAAAATCGTCCTGAAAGATATTTCAGGCATGCCTTACGGAACGTCGTACGTTCCCGCCGCATCGTTCGACATTTACGATGCAAGCGGAAACAAAATCGACACCGCGACGCTGCAGGAAACCGGCACGTTCGAGTACAACAAGAACGGAGTAGTCATCAAGATTTGGAAGGCCTTCGTTGGAACGGGCGGAAGCGCTTACGCTCAAGTAAGCGTGTTCAGCGACAAGCTGACGCTCACCAGCGGTTCGGCGGTTGACACCGGCGACAACAAGTTCTGGCTCGTGAACATCATTCAAGGTGGCACGTCGTACGGAGCTTCGTTGAGCAGGCTTCAACTCCGACAACAGGTTACCGCAAACGCGTTGAACCCGGGCGACTACGTGGACATTATCCGCACGCCCGCTACGATGCGCTTGACGTACACCGGCATAGAGACTCCGGCCAGCACCGACACGTTGACGGCGAGTTTAGTCGCCGGAACGAGCGGCGGCCAAATGTTGTACACCAGCAACACTGACGTGACGACGAGGGCTAACGTGGCAGTATTGCGCTCGACTCGCTCGAACGCATTCACCTTCGGAACCGGAGGCGACACTGCTGACACTGTGTACTTCGTTCTCGGGTCGAACACCGGCGCCAAAATAGGACAAATATATTACCTGAAGAACGGGTATTATGTTGCCTACAACGGAACCACAACCAGCACTGTCAACGGCACTGTAGCGTCAGGCACTGCAGTCGCTTTGACTGGAGGCTCAGCATGGAGTATTTTGTATGCTGCGGGCACCTCCAACAACTGCAGCAACAACACCGGAATCACTGCATTCAGCGGAACGACCTCGGTTGTGTCAAGCACTAGCACGTCTACCGCGAACACGATCAACGCAGCTGGAAACGCAGTAACCTTCTCCGACGAACAAGCGTTCAACACGACTTTCGCCACGGGTTTGGTTTACACGAACGCGTCAGGTACGTACGAGTGTAGCGGCGTTGCGACCATAAACTCGACGACGTCTAACGGAACCTTGACTGGTTTCGTGATCACGCAGTTCTTGCAGAACTACGTGGCGTACAGCTACGGACCCAACTCAGTCACAGTCGGCTTCGATGCAACACAGTTGCAGACGGCCGCGTGTGACTCAACACACCCAAACGCGAGTCAGTACGCCTTGTTCGTACCCGAGTACACGACGGACAGCGACACTGGACAGTTCGCGTTCAAGGTCCCGATTGCCGGGACGACGTCGACTACCCAGGCTTGCTTCCAACCGACTTCGGGCACGCCTTACATAGGCTACGGACCCCACGCTGCGGCGGCACCGAACCATACTGCAACCAACTACCAAAGCGGCTTCACGAGCCGACGCGGAAGCGTAGCGCAGATTTCGTCGAGTACGGTTTCATTAACCTACCCGTCGACAATCGTGCACGCGTTGTACACGTTCGGAGCGGCATCGCTCAACGCAACGTCGAACAGCGCGAGCGGCGACTACGCGGAAGGCGCAACGGTTTTGGACACGGGCGGCTACAAAGTCGTCTTGGACAAAATCGCTTGCGGAGCGACCAGCGGCGCCGACATGACGGGCGCGGACGCGTTGGCTTGCTCGAGCGACTCAGCGTACGTGGTTAAAGCACTGGACACGAGCGCAAGGCCTTTAGTCGTGACGGACACGAGCGGAATGGCGAGCGGAACCGAGACGATGATACTCGTCGGAGGACCGTTAGTCAACACGCTCACGGCGCAAGTACCCGGATTCGCGACCATGGTTGCCGGCGACGCAGTAGTTAAAGTCGTCGGTGACAAGGTAGTCGTAGCTGGTTACACCGCGTCGGACACGACGTCTGCAGCGAACTCGCTCATCAGCTGGCTCGCAAGCAACAAGGACTACCTAGTCAGGTAAAC
>CAZOKY010000068.1:0-5442 GCA_964580705.1 Microcaldota archaeon
CAAAACTGGAGCCGCCACTCCGCAAACATCGCCAAAAAAATGAGGGAGTTGAAAACGCGAAAACAAGACGCGACCTCGAAACAACCAACCACGAAACACTGGGGGTACCTAGACAAATTATTCAAACCCGGTTAAAACAAGAAAACTGGCGAACTGACGCGTTCACGCTTTACGCCGCCAAAACCAAACGCCTACGACGACGAGCGCGGCGGCACCAACCCAGCCCCACCAAGGCAACGCCTGCGAAACACCGCAAAAAGCGCAAGCCTGCGGGCTAGTAGGCGCCGGAGTCAACGAAGCGAACGCGAAAACACGCGAAGTATTCATGGGAGTTATTAGACGAAAAGAGTATTAATACGTTAAAGCCAAACAAGAACAGGTGAAAAAAACATGGCGATGAGAATTCGGCAACGACCTAGAGAGTTCGACGAGCCGCCAAGAGAAAAACGGATTCGCGGCGGCGAAACCCAGTATCCTATTAAAATAGAACACTTGACGAAACCGTTCCAGAGGCTCGTGACCGAGATACACGAAAACACGGGCTTGAAAATGAAGATGCTGGCGGCCGGAGTCGCGGGCGCCGCCGTGGCGGTTACGGCGAGGGAACCGGTTTCGCGCGACTTTGGGTTGGCTGCGGCCGGCGCAATGACCGCGTTGAGCGGGTCGCGCGCGAGCGAGCAACACGGAGCGGAGAAATTGCTCGCCGCAATGGTCGCTCGAGGCGCGCCCGTAATCAAGGAGGAATTCGCGGAACTGCACGCGAGAGCCGCCGACGCGAAGTGGAAAAGCTCCGTGATTCCGATTCGAGGCGGAGGGTTGAAGCTTAGCACTCAAAAAGTCTTCAAGGACGAAACAGTCGCAGGCGGAACCGACCCGTTCCTGCTAAAGACGTGCGACCGAATCGCGTTCAGGCCCCAAAAAACGCAAAACATTTTCGGCACGGACGAGGAAGCGGAAAAAGCGCTGCTGGCCGTGATAAAGGAAACCGCGGACGGCAAGAGGGCTAAACGCGCCGGATTCGCCAAGCTCTTCGTGCGAGGCGGCGACATCGCCGGCGGCGTCTCCAACAAAGGCTCCAGCGCGGCCAAGAACGGGTCGGTCAAGAAACCTTAGAGTTAACCCAGTTGAGCAGGAGAAACGTCGCGAAATACGCTACGACGGCGTGAGCGCTCGTCCAACCCCCGCTGTAAACCAGCAAGTTCGCTGAAATCAACAGCGACTCGATTCCCGCGCCGACGCACGCGATAAGAAAGTTCGCCGGCAACGCCAAGCGCCAAACGAATTTTTTCGGGAACAACAACGAGTAAGTCGCGCCCGCGCACAACGCGATGACGAAAACTTCCGCGGGAACGCCTTCAAAACCGGGAATATGGAAAACATTTAACGGGAAAAGCGAGCCTTGGCTTATCCAGTAGCCGGCCCAAGCGCCCCACGACTCGAAGAAGAAGTCGAATATTGCGAGGAACAAGCCGAGCTTCAACATGCCGTTATACAATTTTTCTTTCGGCTTCAACAACGCCAAGTGCGAAATGTAAACGCCGATTGCCACGAACATCAGGAAAAGCCACATGGACATACCGACTAAACCCATTCTTGAACTACCTCCTTTTACGCAGACTCATAAAAAGTCGCTGCGGTGGATTACTAAAAACGGGAATAAAAACCGCGCGGTGAACGCTTCGGAACGCGTGAAAACGCTTCAAAACTCGAAAGGCGCGTTAAGTTCGGGAAACTCAACAGGAATATCGCGGAACGCGTCGATTTTGTAGACGTAAGTCGGTTCCACGCGGCGAATAATGTCGGAAAACTTGAATTTCATTTCGCGGATGATTTGGCGGAACGGCTCGCCGCGCTCGACTTCCACGTCGAGAATCAAATCCCAGTTTCCAAGAATCCGCAAGTGGTGAACGATGTTCGGGTGCTGGCGGCAGTAAGTGAAAAGCGTCCGCTCCCGCTCCGCAGTCAAATTCGCGAGCTTCAACAACACGCGGTGCCTCGGCTTTCCGAGCGCCACGTGATCCGGAAGAACCGCGTAGCTCTGGATTACGCCCGTCTGCTCGAGTTTCCGCAGAATCGATTTCGCCGAAATTTCGCTGACGCCAACTCGACGCGCGATTTCGATTAACGGCGTCCGCGCGTTGAAATTCACCATCGACAACACTTTCCTTTCGTTTTCGCTTAACGCCAATTCTTTCACGTCCGCGCCCGTAAACGCCGTCGCCTCGCCGCTTTTCGCGGACCCGCTCCACGGCGAGTCAACAAGATATTTCCGATGAAATTGGCTGAATCCGATGGGAATCGTAACATCATAATCCAGAAAACAGTCGCTGAACTCGTTGTTCAACTCGGTTACGACGTCCCGCAAGTGAAAAATCCCTTTAGCGCAAACCCCCGCGATTAAATCAGCGTATCCTTCGCCGCGCATGACTATCGGGATGAAACGGTGTCCGTTCAAGTAATCGAAAAACCGTTTCTCCTCCTTCTCGTCAAGATTGTGCAGCTTGAAAAAATACGTGCCGAAAAAATAGCCGGCCTTCCGATACTCGATCATCGGCCAGCAGTACTGGATTACGCCCGCGCGATAAAGGTTTTCCACGCGGTACTTGACGACTTGCGGGCTCGTACGAAGCGTCTTCGCTATCGCGCTGTACGACTGGCGCGAATCCCCGTCCAACTCGAAAAGAATTTTTCGGTCGGTTAAGTCCAGTTTAACCATTATTTTAAAATACGTATAAAATTGCTTAAAATGCTTTGCTTTTTTAAAAAAAGCAGGTAAAATATCATAAATAGCTCAAACGCGCGTTTTTACTTCAAGTGAAGTGAAAATGTGTGGAATAGGAGTGGTTTGGGGGAAAGCGCCTGACGGCAAGCCTAAGCGGGCGGCGCTTCACGCGATGCTGGCGGAAATCAGGCACCGCGGCAACTCGTTGTTCGAAATCGCGGAAGCGCCTAACGGAAAATGCGTTTTGGGCGCCAACCGCCTTGAAATAGTTGACCGCGACAACGGCCGTCAACCGAAGACGAACGAAGACGCAACGATTTACGCCGTATTCAACGGCGAAATCTTCAACAACGCGGCGCTTCGAGCCGAACTTGAAGCCGCGGGACACGTTTTCGCGAGCAACTGCGACACGGAAACGCTTTGCCACGCCTACGAAGAGTGGCGCGAACGCATGCTCGACAAAATCGATTCCGAAATGTTCGCTTTCGCGGTTTACGACGCAGCGCGCGACGAGTTATTCGTCGCGCGCGACGCGTGGGGAGTGAAACCGTTGTACTGGGCTGAAGACGAAGCGAACGGCGAAGCGAACGGAACGATCTACTTCGCGAGCGAAATCAAGCAGCTCGTCGCGTTGAAGCAAGTGAAAAGAATCAAGTTGTTTCCGTCCGGGCACTACTGCAAAAACGGCGAAATAACGAAGTACGCTGTGAAGTACGCCGCGAACAATGCGGTTAAAACGAACTTGAACGAAAAAGAAGCGGCGCTCATTCTCCGCGAACTCGTGGATGAAGCGGTGCGAAAGCGAGTTGCAACTGACTTACCCATCGGAGTCTTCCTCAGCGGCGGACTCGACTCCACGGCGATTCTCGCGACCGCACGCAAACACCACGGCGACGTAACCGCGATAATAATCGGAAACGACGACTCCGAAGACGCCCGCGTCGCCAAGCGCTACTGCAAGGAAAACGGCGTAAAATTCGTCTTCCGCAAACCTCCGACGGAAGAAGAACTTTTCGCGTCAATCGAAGAAACGATTTACTGCGTCGAAAGCTTCGAACCCAACCTGGTAAGGCAGAGCGCGCTCTCGCTCGTCATCGCGAAAACCGCGAAGGAAGCAGGGCTCCGCATCGCCTTGTGCGGCGAGGGAGCGGATGAGTTGTTCCTCGGCTACCCTGAATTCAAGGCGCTCGGCAAGCGACGCGCGCAGGAAGTTCAAAACAGCTTCATGAAAAACTTGAATCGGACGCAGTTCCAGCGCGTCGACCGCACGGCCATGCGCTACACCGTCGAAGTCCGCGTCCCGTTCTTCGACGAGAAAATCGTCGAGTTCGCGAACACTCTGCCAGTCGAAATGAAACTGAGAAAAACGGACGATGATGGCGACGGAGAAAAAATCGAGAAAAGCGTCTTGCGCGAGGCAATGGCGGACCGCCTGCCGCCCGAAATCTGCTGGCGCAAGAAAGCCGTTCTAAGCGAAGGAGCGGGCTACGGCGGAAACGGATCCGGCGGCTTGTTCGAAGCGCTGGCGACGGCGAAAGTAAGCGACGAGGAATTCGCGGCGTTGCGCGCTCAAAACGCCGAGTGGAACCTGCGCACGAAGGAAGAGGCGTTTTACTTTAAAATCTTCAAGCGCTACGGCTACTGCAAAGCCGAGTTCAACAAAAAACGCGTTGCCGCGAACGCCGCGAACTCGCTCGTTCAGGAAACGCCGGAAGCTGCAGTCGTCCGCCGACTTGAAAAACGCGCGTTCACCCGGTTTCCCGCGAAAAAAAGAAGCGAAATGCTCGCGCTCGTAAAACGCAGCATCCAGAAAAAAAAGCCGTTAGAGTTCTTCATGCTTTGGGGCGTGTGGAAGAAAACGCGCGCGAACGGCGCCGAAAAGGAAGCGCTGGAAATAATAAGCGAAATGCTCGCGGAAGTCAAACGTGTTCACGCGCCGGGCGGCCGCGTCACCATCGTCCTCGCGGATTCGCACGCGGAACTCAACTTGATGGACAAAGCCAGCATTTACGCATACGATTCCTATGCGGGCTCGTTCGAACGGTTCGCGCAAGCCAAAGGCTTCACGACGAAGCGCCTCAGCGACGTCATCGCCGAAAACTACGTCGCGCCCCGCGGAATCAAAGCGGAGCTCGAACGAATCCAAAACAGCGAATACTGGCCTATTCTCGTCGCCAGCGCGTCGAAATACTACGAAGGCGAAAACAAGACGGCCGGAGCAAAGCGCTACGTTGAAAAACGCCTTGCGGAAAAACCGACGCTCGAAAAAGCGTTTCCTAACGCGATTTTCTTGACTTACAACGGACCGCGCTACGACGTCCTCGCACCCGACGTTCCAACGAGTTACCCTGTAGCCAACCGCGCTAGAACCAACGAAAAACCGTGGTTCGCGCTGGAAAAGTGAAACCCCAGTAAAAAAAGAGCGCGTGCAAGTCGAGGCTAGCCTTGCGCGGAACGCGCGAGAATCAAGCGTTTGACGCTTTTTCTTCGTTCTTCATACGGTTTTTTTCGACCCAAGTTGCGCAGCCCACTGAAAAAATCGGGCGCGTTTTCTAGTCGAGCTCGTCGAACAAGTCGGCGGGCATTTGAGAGAAGGCCATTGTTAACGGCACCTCCTCACTACCCCCTTCGCTATAGGGCGGAGGCTACTAGTTTGGCGTGGCGGGTTTATAAACCGAATCCCGCCTCACTTCCAGTAAACACGCGTTTAAAAACCAAAA
>CAZOKY010000069.1:0-5308 GCA_964580705.1 Microcaldota archaeon
GAGCGCCACGCTAGTATAACACAACGTGTCAGTTCCGTGCGCTACGACGACTCCGCGAGCGCCTTCATTCAAATCCCGCGCGACGAGCTGCGCAGTTTCAATCCACTCCTCGTGAGTCGCGTCAGCGCTGTCAATCGAGAAAGGATTCGAAACGCGCTCGAGAGAAGCGACTGTCGCGATGCGGGGGACGCTGTCCACGAAATCCTTCGCCGTCGTCAACGCGCTTACTCCGCCGGTGCGGTAGTCGACGCGCGAGCCGATGGTGCCGCCAGTGTAAACGAGTGTTATTTTCGGTAATCCCGAGCCGCTGGCGCTGCCGGCGCCGGTTTTAGTTTGAGCGTGAGTTGTTTGAGCTTGAGTTTTTTGCGGTTGCGCTGGTTGCGCGCCTGGCGGAGTCGGCACTTGCTTTGGTTGTTGCTGTTGCTCGCGCTTCTTGATTTCTTCGGTTCCGTCGATTTCCACGCCGACGTTATAGCCGTTGGCGAGCTTTACGACGAGGTGAACGTCGTCGCTCGATTCGGGGCGAGGCATGATTACGCCCGTGACGAGTCCTTCCCGCGCGCGAATCGTTATCGCGTTTCCTTCATTCACTCCGAACTTTTCCAAAAGAGTTTTAGCAATTCCCTTGTAAGCCATGTCCAATCCCGTTTTTTGTTATTCTGGGAAGCAATTAAAAACAATCGTTGGCGGCGCACGGCTGGCCGAGAATGAGAATTGAAATCAGAACTCAAGACCATCGTCAACGCAGAAAGCGTTTTCACGCTTTAAGCTCGGAACTCATAAGAGTTCATCACCGAACGCTAGTAATGCCTGCAAGCCTTAAAATTGGTTTTGGAATCGTTGAATCATTTAGGCTGTGGTGCGGATGCGGTTTCAGAATTCGCTTTTGATTGCCGCGAGCAACGCCTTCTTCTTCGGGCTCTCCGCCAAGCATTCCCGCAACACGTCGAGAATATTGCTCACCGGAATAATCCTGATTTTCTTCTTCTGCGCGTCGTCGAGCACCAAATCTTCAACGTTAGCGCGAGGCACGATAATGCCTTTCATCCCCGCCTCGATCGCGGCCTCCGCCTTCTGCGTCACGCCCCCGATGGGCAAAACTTCGCCGCGCACGCTGAGGCTTCCCGTCAACGCGACGTCTTGCCTAATCGGCGCTTCCTCGAGAGCGCTTATCACCGCCGCAGCGACGCTTACGCTCGCGCTGTCTCCTTCCACGCCTTCGTACGTCTGCAAAAATTGAATGTGAATGTCGAAGTTGCTCGTATCCTTTCCAGTGTGGCGTTTGATGATGGCGCTCACGTTTTCAACGGCTTCCTTCGCGATGCTGCCGAGTTTGCCGGTGGCGATGATTTTTCCTTCTTGGCGCGAAGACGCGGGCGCGACTTCCGCGACTATGGGCAGAATCACGCCGCTGTCTCCCATGACTGCCAAGCCGTTTACTTTACCGACTTGCTTTCCAGTGCTCAAGAAAATCTTGTAGTCGCGGCGCATGTCAATCATTTGTTCGGCCGCCTGTTGTTCGAGCGTTCGAGCGAGCGTCTTCGCCTTTAAAACGTGTTCGCGCGTCGTGAGCTTCGCGCCTTCCTCGCGCGCCACGTCGCCCGCGGCGCGCACTAACCCGCCGAGCTCGCGGAGCTTGAGCGTGAGTTTGCCTTTTCTGCCCGAGCGCTTGCGCGATTCCTTAATGAGTTCTTCGACTGCCCCGCGGTCGAAGTGCGGAATCTTGCCGTCTTTCCGGACTTCTTGCGCGACGAACTGCACGATTTTCGCGCGGTTGGCGGGCGTGTCGGAAATCGCTTCATCCATGTAAATCTCGTAACCGTAACCGCGAATGCGGTTGCGCAACGCGGGATGCATTTTAGCGATATCCTTGTAATTTCCCGCTGCGACGAGAACGAAGTCGCAAGGAACGGGTTGCGTGCGCACCATCGCCCCGCTGCTCATCTCGCTTTGCCCCGTAATGGAATACTTCTTTTCCTGCATTGCCGTCAACAATTCTTGTTGGGCTTTCGGCGACAACGACGAAACTTCGTCGATGAAAAGCACTCCTTTGTTGGCTTTGTGCACTGCGCCGGCTTCGACGCGCGCGTACGCGGGCGTGCCTAACCCGCCGCTGTTGTGGACGAGGACGCCGTTCGCGAAGTAGTTGCCGCTCGCAGTAGTCGCGTTGTACACGAATCCCTTGAACTTGCGTTTGGCGACGCTCGCGACGCGTTCGGTTTTGGTTTTAAGCATTTCAGTTTCACTCGATTGCTTTCCGCAGGCTAACTTTAAAGCAGTTTTTGGTTTTAATGGCTTGCGTTAACCGTTAACCGCGCGCTAGCCTTCGCGTGACTTGAATAAAATCGCCGACGCTTCCGTGCATGACGGTTCCTTCGCGAGTGGCTTGTTGAACGATTGTTTTGCGGGTGGCGCCTATTTCCAGCAGCGCACGCCAAAACCAATGGCTTCCAGGCGGGTTACCTTGGTGAAGCCAAATGGAGCCGTTTAGCGCGGCCGGACCGGGTTTCGTCAACGCTCCGACGAACGAAGCGCCGCGAACTCTCCCTGGTTTGCGGCGAATGCGCGTGATTGTTACGCGTCGCAGTTCCGGGTAATAAGCAATTCGCACTTGTCTTTCTAGCGGAACCCTGTCGATGACTCTTAGTCTAGCCATTTTGTTTTCGCGTCGCGCCTTTTTCTACTTCTTCTTTTTCTTTATCGTAACGATGCTCGCTAAGCTCGCGCCGTCCCTACCGAGTTTCCCGGCGTTTTCGCGCGCGAGAGCCTCGAGGTCGACGGTTTTTTCTTCTTCGGGAATCGGAATCATTAGCTTGCAGCCGAGCGCGAACTCGATGCGTTTCGCCTGGTCGACCGTGGGACGCAAGCGTCCGGCTTCGAAACCGTTGATTTCCGCCATCGTGATGTTCATTTCGTGGCTTGCCTTTTCCTTCTTCCAACCCTTCTTTTCCATCGCTTCCCTAAAAATTTTCGCGTAATCGTCGCGCAACTCGAGTTCGTCGTCCTTCAAGCGCTGTAATTCCGTCGGCAACGGGGAACCGCGCAACGCTTGCGAAGGTTTCGGCGCTGGGCGCGGGACGTAGTACTGCTTGAATCCGCCGGAGTATTCGGCGCACTCGCCGCACAACGCGACTTTCGCTCCTTCCACGAAACCCGTTCCAGCTGCTGGGCGGCCGCAAATGTGGCATTCTTCAGGCATTAGTTTCGTCCTTTTTAGTGTTTTTTTTAAATTAGTTTTCGTGGTTTGTTTTTATTTTTGATGACGTTTCAACGCGGCTAAAAGTTCGTCGTTTTTTTTCTGCGCCGCTTCAACCTTCACCAGAAACCGATTTATTCTTTGCTGAGGAACTTCGCAATACCAAGGGTTTTTCCACCCTTCCTTCAATTCCGCCATTTCCTTTTTCTTGTATTCGGCTTCTTTGATTGCTTTTCTAATGCTTGTCGGATTCGGCTCGAATCCCTGTGGCGCCTTTCTAGCGTATCCCTCCAGTTTTTCCAAACGCCTCAAGTGCCTATTGATTCGCAACTCGTGGAGTTTAAGGTTGACTTCGTCGAGAATCCTTTGAACAACCATAAAGTCACCATAGTCTCTTTAAACAGTCGTGTCGATGCAATACTTATAACGTGTTCATTATATAAAACATTTCAACATACTTTTCAGTCTCAATGCGCCGCGTTTAAAGGCGATGAAAAATGGGTTTAACTGATTTGCGGGACATCGTCGTGCGGCACGACGCGTCGTTTGAAGAGCTGCGCGGCAAATGCGCGGTCGACGCGTTCAACACGCTCTACCAATTCCTTTCCACCATACGGGGGCCGACGGGCGATTCCTTGCAAGACACGCAAGGACGCATTACGTCGCACTTAAGCGGCTTGTTTTACCGAACGTGCAGTTTCCTCGAACGCGGCGTGCAACCGATTTACGTTTTCGACGGCAAACCGTCGCCCCTCAAGAACCGCGTCATCGCGGAGCGGAAGGCGCGGAAGGCGGAAGCCCGCGAGGAAATGGAGAAAGCGCTTCGCGAAGGCGACGTCGCGCGAGCGCGCATGTTGTCGCAACGCACCGCGCGATTGACGGCGGAAATGGTTGTGGAAAGCAAAGCGCTGCTCTCGTTGCTCGGCGTGCCGTCGGTGCAAGCGCAAGGCGAAGGCGAAGCGCAATGCGCGAAGATGGCGCAAGATGGAGTCGTTCGTTTCGCCGCGTCGCAGGATTTCGACGCCCTGCTTTTCGGCGCGCCCAAGCTCGTCCGCAACTTAGCGATTTCCGGCCGCCGGAAGCTTCCTCACCGCGAATCTTACGTGGATGTTCTTCCGGAACTCATTGATTTGAACGAGTCGTTGAAGGCTCTAGGTCTTTCCCGCGAGAAACTCGTGTGGATTGCGTTACTGTGCGGAACCGACTTCAACGAAGGAATTCACGGAATTGGTCCCAAGAAGGGATTAAAGCTCGTGACGGAGCACGACTCGTTCGATGCGGTGCTAGCGGCGGCGAAGGCGGAAATGGATTGGAAGCCGGTTTTCGACGAGTTCATGAAGCCGCGCGTCGCGAAAATTGGTGAAGAAAAAATCGTTTTTGGGGAGCCGGACAAGGAAGGCGTCGCCGCGTTTTTGCGTGAACGCGATTTTTCACAGGAGCGAATCGATTCGGCGTTGAAGCGAGCGTTCAAGGAACCTTTCGGCACGAAACAGGAAGGCTTGAAGCAGTGGTTCTGATTTTTCCCGCGTTTTAAGTTTCGCGTGATTCGCTTGGTTCGCTTGGCGTTTTTTACCAGCCCAATAGCTTGAATAATCCTAGAGCGAACGCGATGACTGCGATGGTTTTGATGAAGCGCGCTAGAATAATCCAACCCAAGAATTCACGCACGGGCATCTTGAGAGTGCCCGCCGCGACGGGAAACAAGTCGCCGATAAACGGAATCCACGGGCTCGCTATTAAAATCGGCGCGCCCCACTTACGAATCCACTTCTCGGCTTTGTGCTCCTCTTTTTCCTCACGCTTCATTATGAATGGGTGCAATCCTTGGAAGCCGATCCAGTAATTGATGTACGCGGCAAGCGTCGACGATACCATTACGGCTACGAGAATCGATAACGGGTCGAAGAATTTCACGGCGATGATAATGATGGGCTCGCTCGGGAACGGGAGAAGCGACGCCGAGAAAAAGCAGACGAGCGCGAGTCCGACTAACCCGTAATTCTGGAGAAGCGTCATTCCTTGCGCAATCCATGCCTGCTCGTCGAGCAAACTGGGAAGTCCAAACATGAAAACTCTTTAAACTGCCGCGGCTTAAAAAACGTGGTTATGCCT
>CAZOKY010000070.1:0-5125 GCA_964580705.1 Microcaldota archaeon
CGTTCGAAGAAGGCGAGGCTGAAGAAGCCGGCGACTATCGTGAAGCCGAGCAACAGGAATCCTGATTCAAGCATGCTGGTGATTAAGCGGAACTGTTTTAAATCTGTTTGTTGGCTGCTGTTGGTTGCGGCTTTTCTGGGGGGTTCCGTGTTTTTCAGGAAAGTCCTTGGAGGGCAGCCGAAGAAACGTAACGCTGCGAAGCTTTCCACGGCGAAGAAAGACCACCTTATTTTTTTGAGTAAACCAGGTATTCGACGATTAGCAAGAATAAGGGGAACAAAACGCTGAGGAGGATTCTGGTGTCTAAACCAACTGCTTTCGCTCCGCTAACTTCGTTTAACGAATTGAATACTAGAAATATTATTACTGCTAGGACCGCGCTTTGAAGCAACCCGAAAACCCAAAACAACTTCGTTGTTTTCCCACTCATTTTACGAACCACCTAGTTATTCGTTAATTCAACTTATTCTTTAATTCAACTCGTTTTAAAAATGCTGCGAAACAAGAGCGGGGGGCGCGGCAAGCCCCCGCGCCCGGTTTTTTAGTTTTTAAGCGCAGGGAAAAAATCGAAGTTTCCCCGAAACGATTTTTTTTTCTACTGATTCTCGAAAATCAGGATTTACTTTTTTCACTTTAGCGATTTAGCGATTTGTTCGTACTTTTCCTTCGCTTCCTTGTACTCCTTGTAAGCTTGCTGGGCTTCAGGCGTGTCGCCCTTGCCTTGGCTCATCAAGTCAGTCAAGCGGTTGTACGCCGCAATGTATTCTTGGTACGCTTGCGTGGCTTCTTTGGAAGTAACTCCGCCTGACTTCGTGGCTTGCGCGTTTGCCGTAACGGCGGGTGTTTCTTCGAAACCGTTCATCGAGTGCGGGTCAATGGTTGGAACGTAGCCAAAAACGTCGAAGTCGCCCAAGCCGCTTCCGCCGTTTCCGTTGTCGTCAGCGTCGCCGGTTCCTCCAAGCAAGGCGAAGCCGCCGAATAACAAGAAAAGCACTGCGATCGCGATGATTATTAAAACGAATTTGTTGAAAAAGATTTTCTTGATTAAGTAGAGCGCGCCGATTACTGCGAGGATGATTACTCCGAGCACTATCCACAAAATGTTTGCGTCAAAATCAAAATCGTCAAAACCGTCGCCGCCTCCATTCCCGCCTCCCGGAATTTTTATGGTTGCAGTGGGCGTTCCCGAGTAATTACCGCTTTGTAGTTCTTCTTCGAGTTGCGCGTGCGTTTGTTCGGTGTTAATAGTCGCTATTTCGAGTACGTCCTTGACGCCGGCGGTGAAGTCGTCGATGGGCGCGGAGAGTTCTAAGAGCCACTTTCCTTCTTGTTTTCTTAGTATGGCGATGTACGTCGTGTCAATAGGGTATTCTTCTTTGGTTTCAGCGTCGATTATTACGCCTTGAACGTCGAATACGCTGACGGCTTTTTCTCCGGAAACGCTTGTTTCAAAATTGGATAGTTTCACGTCCTTCGTGTCGAACAATTCCCACATTTTTTCGATTATTACGCGCGTGTCTTCCCACTCGCCTTCTATTAGCATGACGTTTTTGTACGCGTTAACGTCTTCGCTTTGCGTGGCGTCGAAGTAGTTTTGAATGGTTTGCTCAACGGTTTCTTGCTCGGTGAGCGCGTTGGCGCTGACGCTGAATAGTAGCAAGGCGGCGAGGATGAATGCTGCGCCGTATTTTTTCATTTGTTTTTTACTCGTACCTCAAAACGTAGAACGGAACCCACCCGTGAACTTCGTAACCGTCGATGTCTTTAACGTTGACTCGAATTGTTCTCGGGTAGTAAGTGATTTTAGCGTTGGCGACGCGGTGCGCTTTGGCGTTGGCGACGACGACTTCTTTCAAGAAGTTGACGCTGGTGGAGAGTAGCAAGTCTTTCCCGTTGCTCATTCCTTCCTCCATTTTCCAAGTCCCCATTAAGATGCCCAGTCCAATGGCTACTCCGTCGAGTGCGATTGTCGCGCTGTAGAGCGCGGCTTCAGTTCCGGTGCGTGCTTCGCCTATTTTAGTTCCTGTTTGGGCGGTGGTGCCTCCTGTGAGGTACCCGCCGCCGTAAGTGGCGGGGGTTCTAATCACTGTTCTTAAAACGTTGTCGCCAGCCCATTTTTGCAGTGGTGTGCCCACTCCCGGTATTCTTCCAAACATGGAGTTTCCGCCAATGAGTGCGCAGTCGATTAAAATGTTTTTCTTCATGTTTTCGTAAATGTCCGCCCACTCGGTCAAGTCTTCCATGTCGATTGAGCGCACGCCAGTAACGGGTTTCACGTACAAATCGAATTTTTCTCCCGAGCCTTTTTTCTCCGCGGTTGCCGTAAAGGGGCCGTCAATGCTGAACGATGCTTCGTCGCGGCGCGTTTTGAACTCGACGGTTTTTTCGAGTTTTAACGAGTCTTTAATGCGGAAGTAAACCCCGCCTTTTCCGTGTTCGTCAACGTCGCTAGGATTGGCTTTGAGTTGTTCGATGTAAACGGGCGGGTGAATTTCTAAGTAGTACGCGCCGCCGCCTAGTCGCTTACCGTTTTTTTCGACCGTTCCGCGTATTGAAGCGCTTATTTGCCCGCTTCCGATGAATGCGCCGCTCTTGGCGAAGATGAATGGCGCGGTGTATGCGAGCGTGGCGCGTCCTCGCGAGTCGGTAACCGCGTTTTGCTTGCTTAGTTCGCCTAGCGCTACTCCGGTCATTCCGCCGCTGTCGCGGTTTATAGTGAACGAAACGCTTAACTCCGACGCGTCTACCCACGTTTGAACGCCGTTTTGAATTTCTTTTTTTTGCGCGTGAAATTCTAGTTGAACTTGGCCTTTGCCGTTCGCGTAAAACTTGTCTCTTTTTGCGAATACCGTGTTGAAAGCGAATTGGTACTCGTCTTGTTTTGTCGTGCACGCACCCAAAACGCATTCTTCTCCTTTAACGCAGTCTGAGTCGTCTTTGCACTCGTCGCAGTCTTCGGGGCAATCATTGTACTTGAGTTCGTCTTCCGTGCACACTCCGTCCCCGCATTCTTCGGTTGTTAAACCGCATCTGTCTTTACAGTCTGCGTAGCAGGCTTGCAGCCAGTTTGGAGCGTCTGGGTCGTTGTTGCCGTCGCAAGCGTTAACGCAGATTTGGTTGCATTCTTCGGGGGTTTTATCCCACTCGTTTGGGGGTGGTTCTATTACTTCTCCGCAGTCTTCCGGGCAGTTTACTTTATCTTCTTTTCCTTCGCACACTCCGTCGCCGCACAAAGTTATTTGCGTTACTTCGCACGCTTCGTCTCTTAGCCTGCTTGTTTCTTCGTACGCGTTCTTCGCTGCGATTGTTGCTGGGTCGGTGTAGCCTTTTGATTCTACTAGTTCGATATAGTGCTGGTAAGCCGCGTTGAATTGCGTGACTGCGTTGGAGCAAGCGTCTGCGTTTGCCGCGTTGGGGAAAATCGTTATTGTCAGAAAGAGTGCAAGGACGATTATTGCGGTTTTATTCGCTTTTTTCATTTATCCTCGGGTTACGTTATCAACCGCTGGTTTAAAAGAGTTTTTTTAAAGGCTCGGCTTTTTACTTTTTCAACGTTTTAGAGGTGTTTGTTTTGAATTTGAAGTTGAGCGCGAAAAACGTCGTAATCGCTTTGGTTGTTTTATTCGTAGTAGCTTTTTTAGCTTTTAATTACGGTTTCTCCGGGTTTTTTGACGGGGGCAATCAGGGCGATGACCAGTTGAACTTGTACGCGGGAATTCCTTCCGCCGAAATTCCGGGCGAGTGCTTGGCGCACCGAAGCGACGTTTGCGCGCTTTACGAGTGCATGGTTGATTTGTGCTGGTGCAAGGAAGGCTCGGACCAAATTCTCTTCGATGGCGGCGCGGACTTCCTCGTCGAGGACGAGGAGAGTGCGAAGCGCGTCGTGGCGCACTACTTGCAAAGCGTCGGTTCCGATTACGAAGTTAAGCGCGCGGTTGAACTAGACAACGTTTTTCACAACGTTTTCGCGGAAAACGCTGGCGGAGACGAGAAAGTGTTCACAGTAGCCGCTGACGGCAAGATTATTCAAACCGTTTGCGGAGTGTGATTTGTTTTGAAGACGCTTGGAGTAATTGCTTTGTTGTTTTTGGGTGCGTTGTTATCGGGTTGCTTGTGGGACGACGGCGTTGAGTCAAACACGCCCGGCTGCGATGGAGACGGGGGAATCGGAGGCTGCCTTGGAAAATCGTTTATTCGCGATGTTGCGGTAACGCCAACTCGTGATTGCTTGGCGGTGAAAGCAAACAACTGCAACGGCGGCGTGCTGCGCGTTGATAACAACTGCGCCGACGCGCTGAACTTCGAAGGTTTTTCGGTTCCCGCGGGTTCGTGGACCTTCGTTGAAATCGTTGAGGCGCCAGCAACTATTGGAATGTTTGCGATTGAGTTGAAGGGGAATGTTGCTTGCTTAGTTCCCGAAAGCGGGGCGTCGTTGAGTGCGAGCGCTTCGCTTGGCGGCGAGGAACTAATCATTTCTTACTACAAGGAGAACGTGTGCGGCGAGGCGCGGCTTTGCAGCCAAGCAAAGCTTGACTGAAAAAAGTTGAAAGGAGTGTGTTTACTTTGAAAAAAATTGAAGTAATTGTTTTTTCTTTGTTCGCCGCCGCGTTGTTGCTCGGCTGTTTGAACACGAGCGCTCCTGATTTGGATTTTAAAGTTTTGCGTGAAGGCTCTTCGGATTGGGAATTGGTAAACGTTGAGCTGGTCACTTGGCCTTTGAGTGAAAACGAGGGGCGCTCGGTTGCGATTCAAGCTTGTGATTTGTACAAGATGAATACTTTTAAGGGTCGGGAAACCGCTTGCTTCAAGGATTGCGGCGATTGCTGGGTTTTCGTGGACGAGTTGTTTGAAGACATCGAGTACGGAGGCAAATACCGTGTTGCGAAGGTTTGCGTTGAAGCGCCTTTAGTCGCTTGCTCGCATTCGGATTAACGCGAAGGAACAAAAACTTATTCCCTCCGAATTTATGTTTTAAACGACAAGCCCCCGGAGTAAGCGGTGGCGTGTCCTCAGTTCGTGCTTTTACCTAGCACAATTTTGCACAATTAGACACTGAAGCTTATTAGACCCTAGCCTCAGAGGAATCAAGCATGACTCAGCGTGCAGCAGCATCAATTTACGGGAG
>CAZOKY010000071.1:0-5034 GCA_964580705.1 Microcaldota archaeon
CCGGCGAAAATCGAGGACGACGTTTTCGTGGGGCCAAGCGTCACGTTTACGAACGACTTGTTTCCGCGCGCTTTCTTGTGGGACGAAAGCAGGCACACGCCGTTGACGCTCGTGCGCAAAGGCGCGAGCATCGGCGCGGACAGCGTAATAATTGGAGGAGTTGAAATCGGCGAGTACGCGCTCGTCGCCGCTGGCAGCGTCGTGACGCACAGCGTTCCCGCGCACGGCTTGGTATTGGGGAATCCCGCGCGCCTTCGAGGTTTCGTTTGCAAGTGCGGTTTCAAGCTTGACGTTACTAAAGCTACGAAAGGAGGAAAGTTCGTTTCCGCGAAGTGTTCGAAGTGCGGCGAAACGACGAAAATTCCGACGAGCGATTTCGAGAAAATAGTTTGAGTCGGTGAAAAAGCGAAAAACCGCTGCGGAGTTGAACAAGAAAAATGATTTCAATAGCTAAACCGATGATTGGCGAAGCGGAAATAAACCGCGTCGTTGAAGTCATGCGAAGCGGGCAACTCGCATTCGGCCCGCTCGTTGAAGAGTTCGAGCGTGGCATCGCCGCTTACGCTGGGTACAAGCACGCGGTAACGACGACTAACGGCACGACCGCGTTGCATACGGCGATGGCGGCGCTCGGCGTGGCGCGAGGCGACGAAGTCATAGTTCCTGATTTCACATTTATTGCGACGGCGAACACGCCTCGCTTCGTCGGAGCAAAACCCGTTTTCGTTGACGTTGACGAGAAATCGTTCAACATAAGTGCAGAAGCCGTGAAAGCCGCGATTACGCCGAAAACAAAAGCAATCGTTGCGGTTTCGTTGTACGGGCAAGCGTACGACGTCGACGCTCTGCGCGCAATCGCGCACGAACACAACTTGAAGCTCGTTAGCGATAACGCGCAAGCAATAGGCGCGAAATGGAAGGAAAAAAGGAATTTCGGGGAAGACTGCGCGACGATGTCTTTTTACCCGACGAAGAATGCTACTACGGGGGAAGGCGGCGCCGTGCTTACGGACGATGACGCGCTTGCGGCGCGTTGCCGTGAATTCAGGAATCACGGTCAAAGCGCGCAATACGAGTACAAGGATTTCGGGCACAATTTCAGGATGACGAGCTTGTGCGCGGCAATCGGCATCGAGCAACTCAAGCGCGTGGATGATTTCAATGCCGCGCGTCGAAAGAACGCTGCGGCTTACAACGATTTGTTGAAACCCGCGGCGGAAAAAGGCAAAATCGAGTTGCCGAGCGAGGACGCTCGTTGCTTCCACGTTTACCACCAGTACACGATTAAGGTGAAGCACAACAAGCGCGACGCTCTCCGCGAATTCCTTAAATCAAAGCAAATCGGGAGCGGCGTTTACTACCCTGCCCCTCTTCATTCGCTTCCCACGTTCGGTGCGCGAGCGAAGACGCCGGTAACCAAGCAACTCTGCAAGGAAGTTTTGTCCCTCCCAATTCATCCGGCGTTGACGGAGCAAGACGTGCAAACCGTCGCGGCGGCAATCAAGGAATTCTTTAAAGTAAAGTAAAGCAAAGTAAAAAAGTGAAGAGTGACGGTCTTTTGCGAGTGAAAAGCGGTAAACTCGAGTCTTTCGTGGCGCGTTTGCTGCGCTCGTACGGAGCCAAGCCGCTTCAAGCGAAAATTACGGTGGAAGCGATGGTTGCTGCGGACGCGCGGGACCACCCGACTCACGGCGTCAGCCGCCTTCCTTTCCTCGTCAACGGAATCAAGCACAAAAACTGCGTTCCGCGAGCAGAACCGAAAATAGCCAAAAGCCACGGGGCCGTTGCAGTTCTTGATGGAAGGAAGGGACTTGGTCATTACGTAGGGTTTCGCGCCATGAGTGAAGCAGTCAAGCGCGCGAAACGCTTCGGAATCGGCGCGGTTGCCGTCAAAAACTCGAATCATTTCGGGAGCGCCGCGTTTTACGCGGAAATCGCTTCCAAACAAAATTGTGTGGGCTTAGTTTTCTGCAATGCGGAGGCAATCGTTCCCGCTTTCGAGGGAAGAAAAAAAGTTTTCGGGACGAACCCGATTGCCGCCTCGTTCCCGTCAATGAAAACCACGCTAAACCCTCAAGGATTCTTGACGCTTGATTTAGCGACTTCGTCGGTAACAAGGGGATTATTGCTTGAAAGCGCCCGCCGCGGAGTAGCGTTACCAATCGGTTTCGTCGCGGACTCGCGCGGCGTGCCGACGACCGACGCCAAGAAAGCGTTGGACGGATTGATTTTGCCGCTCGGCGGATTAACGAAAGGCTACAAGGGGTTTGCTTTGGCTTTGATGGTTGACGTGCTTTCCAGCGGCTTGAGCGGCGCGGCAACTGCGATGCGCGTGCGCGGTTCGACTACGACCGCCGACGCTTGCACTAAAGGAGACTTTTACTTGGCGATTAACGTTTCCGCGTTCAGGGCGTTGCCTGCTTTCAAACGCGAAATCGCGCGCCTCGCTTTCGACGTCAAAAAAAGCGGCGGACGCGCGTTGTACCCCGGCGAGAAAGAATTGCGCGCGGAACACGAGCGCAGAAAGCGCGGCGTGCCGCTCGACGCGAATCTGATTGAGAAACTTGAAGCGCTCGGCGCGGAACGCGGCTTGAAAACCGGTTTTTGATTTAATACCAGTATTTACGCTGGCTTTTTATTCAAGGTCGCACGTCAATAATTCATGGCTCGACTGCGTTTGACTAGGACGCTGCTTAATCAGGTTCATAGGGACGCCGGAATAGCTATTCACGGTACAACCAGCGAAGAATATAAGAAGTTTGATCGTTCAGACGGAACTCATCGTGGGTTTGCGGGCATCGGTTATGGTTTTGACGTTGACGTCGCTAGACAGTTAAATGTGCGCTCAGCAGAAAAAATTAAAATTAAGTATTCTATACGCGGTTGGCACGGCGTTGACCCGCAAAGAACAAGGAAAAGGCGCGCCAACTGTTTTGGTTTACTTCGGTCCAGGTGCAACAGTGAAACATAGCGGCGCTTTTAACGCGCGTAGCGTTTTTCACGTTGCTGAAGATGCTCTGCCTCACATCAATTTTCAAATAATTGGGCGATCGCCTGTTAAGGAGCGCGAAGTAGCCTTCGAATTACCCATTAAAAACTGGAGCGCTCCGTCTCAAACTATTGCGAGCGAAGCTTTTCGTTTATTTTTGCAGCATTTTAAAGAAAAATATCCGGCCAAACCGCGCAATTGAGTTTTGTTTCTAGACGCTTATCTTCGTTTTCTTGCCGCTTTGCGCAGCCTCGTGTCCCGCGATGACTGCGGCAAGCGCGCGCAAACCGTCTTCCCCGCTCGCGACCGGCTTCACGCCGCTTTTGCCGCCAACGCCTTTCACGCAAGCGATGAAATTTTCGAGTTCCACGCGCAACGGTTCCTGCTTCACGAAATACGGCTTCAGCTCCGCTCCGCGTCCTATTCGCAAAACGAGTTCGTCGAAAGTGCTGTATTTTTGCGGTTGCGATTCCTTATCGCTCGTCGCAATCGTCAAATCCTGCGTGATGTAATCAAGGCGTGCGCTCCCCTTAGTTCCGCAAAGTATTAACTCACGCGTCTTAATCGGCGTCGCGCGGTTCGCTTCCACCGCCGCCGTGAACCCATCAAACTCGTAAAGCGCCGCGCAGCAATCATCACTCTTCTTGTCGACGAACCTGCGTTCGACCGCTTGAACGCTGCGCGGGAACTCGCCCACGATGAAAGAGATTACGTCGATGTCGTGAACCGCTTGATCGATAAACGAAGGGCCGACGTCGCGGTCCGTAGGCATTCCGAAGCGGTGAGTGCTAGCGTAAACAGGCGTCCCAATCGCAGCAACGTGCTTTTTGAGGGCTTGCACGGCGGGGTTGCAGCGTTCGATGTGCCCTACGGCGAGAACGAGTTTTTTCGCCGCGGCTTTCGCTATAAGTTTTTTCGCGTCGTCAACATTGTCCGTAATCGGTTTCTCGACGAGCACGTGAATGCCGACGTCAAGCAAATTGTTTGCAACCGCGTAATGCAAGTGCGTGGGCACCGCGACGATCGCCGCCTCGGGTTTCTCGTTCTGCAACGCTTCCTCGAACGACGCGTAAAAAATCGCTTTCTCGAAATTGCGTTTTTTTAGCGTTTCAAGCGTCTTCCCGTTCGGGTCCACGCACGCCACGCGCTCGACTTCGCTGATTTCGTTTAAGGTGCGCACGTGGTTTCCGCCCATCACGCCCGCGCCCACGACTAGAATATTCATTGAGTGCTCAACCCCTTGAAACAAAAGAATTCAAGTCAACGAATTCAAACCGCGTTTTCACGCAGGTTTTCGCAGAGTATTGTTTTCTCGGAGAGGGTTTAAATCGCTTTCCCGGAACGTTCGGAACGCTCGAAACGCGTTTTTCCGTAAATCAACGAGTTGACAGCGCGGCTCAAGAAAACCAGCGAGCTGATAGTGTAAGCGATTGGAATGACGAGGAACGCGACGTCTTGGCTTCGATAGTAGAAGAACGCGGTTGCGACGACTCCCAAGAGAAGCAAGCCCAGCCAAGCGAAAACGTTTACCGCCCGCCTAACGCGGACATCCCTAGTGTTTTTCTTCAAAACAGGAAAAAGCGTTTCGATTACGGATTTCACGATGTTTTTAAGTTGGTTGACGAGACGGTAAACCGGCAGCAAGACGAGGCAAAGCGCTACGAGGCTGACGCTTACTTTGCGCGTGAAGAACGGCACGTTTATCCCCAAATCAGGCACTTGCTCGTTCAACAAGAAACTCAAGTAAAAAATGGACGCGATAATGATTATGCTCCAAAAAATTTTTTCGAGTTCGCGCGAGTACTGCGCTTGAAAGAGCGAGTCCGCAAACGCTTTTTCCGCGTTTCTCGCGCCGCGCCCGACCGCGTCAATCGCTTGCTCCGCCTTTCGCGGGAAAAAAGAGAACAACGCGTCGATTATCCTGCGGCTGTTGTCGTACATGAACGGCGCCACCGGCGCGGTGAGGATGATGAGCAGGAACGCTATGCTCGTCACGGAATTGTATACTTCGGTCGGAAGCAGGTTTTTCGACGCGAGCGCGATTA
>CAZOKY010000072.1:0-4996 GCA_964580705.1 Microcaldota archaeon
CAAAAACCCGGCGAAAACCAAAAACGCGAAAACAAAAGCATTCCTCATAACGCTCGCCTCCCACACACGCGAAAAAACGCGTAAAAAACCGCTTACGCCACCCGCCATCCAAGACGCAAGTACGCCACCGATTTTTCACGCGGAAAGAGTTACCCCCCCCCCGTTTAAAAAAGCGCGCGAAAACGCGCTTTTCAAAGACTTCTCGTCTAAACCGCGCTCTGCGTTCGCGGCTCAGTGCTCCGACCGGGAGCTGAACTGAAAAAAACCGAAAAACAGCTAGCGATGACAGTGTTTCAAACAAACCGGCTGGCGCCAAGGCTGGAAAAAGAAAACAAAAAACAGAAAAAGAAAAACAAAAAGAAGAAAAAATTAAAAAAGAAAAAAATCAGCCGCAGCCGACGCTGCTCGACGTGCCGACCGCGCTAGACAACTCTTGAGCGCACTCGCTCGGCGCAGTGTTGAACGCGTTGCAAACGCCTTGCTTCAACGCCTCGCTCGAACGCTCGCCCTTGAAGTCTCCGCCGTTGACTTTAATCGTCGGCGAACTTTGGACGCCGAGTTCGGTCGCGAGCGCGATGTTCTTCGTCAACAATTCCGCGCCTTGAGCGCCGTTGATGCACGCGGTGACGTTCGCGACGTTGACTTTCGCTTGCGTCAAACACTCGCTCGCCATCTTCGTCCAATTCACTGCGGCGTAAGCCGCGCCGTCGTTAGCGTTGATAGCCTCGGCAGGAGCTTTCACGAAGCACTCGAGGTACGCCAAAAACTTGTCCGGTTGGTTCGCGGCAATGCACACTTGGCGCAAGTTTTCAACTACTTCCGGTTGTCCGTGAAGCGATTGGAACGTTCCGTTCGGTCCCGCGTTCGCGATAAAGCGAATGTCGAAAGACGCTTTGTCTCCCAGCAGTTTAATCACGGGAATCATCGCGTACTCGGCAGTAGTGCCGTACGGGCACATGCTCATGACGAATAACTTGACGTCGGGCTTGTCGCTCTTCGGAACCGGCGTCGGGCTCGGAACGGGCGTTGCTTCCACGAGGTCGACGGAGTTTCCGAGAAGCAGTCTCTTTCCGTCCAACGTCACGAAAACGATTGCGGAATCGACTGTTTGAGTTCCGTCGGATATTTCCACTCCGAGTTCGTACAACCCGTTTTTCTCGGTCGCATTGATTATTTTTGAAGTCATTCCTTGCGAAGCGAGGAATTGCGAATCCAAAAAGTTTTTAACCTTCACTTGAAGCAAAGCCAAATCAACTTTACCCGCGAACGGCGTGACGCTAGCAGCGGGAGTAGGCGTCGCGACGGGCGCGCTTCCCGAATTCATGAATACGAGGGCGATAAGCAATACCCCGATGACGATTACGAACAACGCGACAGTAGTCGTATCCAAACCCATGATTTTCTTTTTGCCGCTGTCGCCTTCGTGGTGCGAGTAGTGCTGCGACTCGTGGTGCTCGTGGTGTTCGTGTTCGTTGTGCGAGTGCTCGTGTTCGGAATGCGTTTCTTCACTCAATTCAAACAACCCCCGTTCAAAGCTTACCTAAAAAAGGATTCGAAAAAGAATTCGAAAAAGAACTCCTCTTCAAAAATAGGTTTAAAGCTTCTTTTAACCTTCCCCGCGTTTTTAATACTTTGTTTTACTTAAACCGAAGCGTTGATTCAGCCATATGAACAAACTGCTTTCACTGAAAGAAGGTGCCGAGCTTATTCGCGCCGCACGCCGCACTATTGAAGACAAAATTGCGGGAAAACGCGGTAACGAAGCGGGCTTCGCGCCGAAACTCGAGAAGCGAGGCGTGTTCGTCACCCTCGAAACGTTTCCGTCCAAGGATTTGCGCGGTTGCATAGGTTTTCCCGAGCCCGTTCTCGAACTCGACAAAGCCGTGCGGGAAGCCGCGTTGAACGCGGCGTTCGGCGACCCCCGCTTCCCGCCATTACACAAAAGCGAACTCAACGCAATCACCGTCGAAATCAGCGTTTTGACGCCGCCCGAACCGTTGCAAGCGAAAACGCCTGAAGAAATCGTCAAGAAAATCAAGATCGGACGCGACGGACTCATTATCCAGCGAGGCGGCGCATCCGGCTTGCTTCTGCCGATTGTTCCCGTCGAATGGAATTGGACGCCCGCCGAATTTCTCGAGCACTTGTGCGACAAAGCGGGACTCGAACGCGGTTCATGGAAAGAGAAAGGAGTCAAGCTCTTCGTATTTCAGTCGCAAGTATTCAAGGAACGCGAGCCGAACGGCGCAGTGGAAGAAATCGATTTAACAACGCACGAAGCGTGCAAGTAATGCAAAAAACGATAAAGGTGATTTTGAAATGGCGAAAACGTCGAAAGTTATAGCGTTCAACTTCAAGGCGTTCGAAAGCGTGTACGGAAAAGAATCCGAGCGTTACGCCCGCGCCCTCCGCGAAACAGCCGCCGCACACAAAGACGTCACGTTCATAGCTTGCCCTCCCCAGCTCGAACTTGCGGCGACGGCACGCAAGTTCAAAGCGAAAAGGAATTTCTTCGTCTTCGCGCAAAACGCGGACCCCGTCGGATTCGGCTCGCGCACGGGTTGGACGCCCGTCGAAGCAGTCGCCGCAAGCGGAGCGCGAGGAACGCTCGTCAACCACGCGGAACACAAAGTCTCGTTGGAAACAGTCGCGAAAGTCGTAGAGCAAGCCAAGCCACTCGGATTGAAGGTTCTCGCTTGCGCTGCCGACCTTGAAGAAGCTCGCAATCTTGCGGCGCTCGCGCCGTGGGCTGTTGCAGTCGAACCGCCGAAACTCATCGGGAGCGGAATCAGCGTTAGCACTGCGCAACCGGAAGTAGTAAAGGAAGCGGTCGAAGTCATCAAGAAGACGAACAAAAAAGTTTTAGCGCTCGTAGGCGCAGGCGTCTCGACGCCGGACGACGTTCGCAAGTCGTTCGAACTCGGGGCGGAAGGCGTGCTGCTGGCAAGCGCGTTCGTCAAGGCGTCGGATCCGAAGGCTTTCGCGGAAGCATTCGCCGTGGCTGCAAACAAAGGTTGAATTCAAGTGTTGAACATCGTTCTAGTCAGAGCCGTGTCCAAAGTTGAAGGGCTGCAAAGCTTAGTCGACTTCGTCGACAGGACTAGGAAAAGCGGAAAATTCAGCAAGCACGAACCGCACGTCTTCTTGTTTGCGGAAAACCATTTTCAAACCAATCCCGCGTTCAAAACACAGCACCACGAAAACAAGCCGTTAGTCCGCGCGCTCGTTAAAGCGCTTGAAGGAACTGAATGGCACGTGGCGTTCGCCGCAAACGAAAAATACAATAGAAACGTGTCAAACACCGGTTACTTCGTGAGCCCGACTGGTTACTCCGCGCTTCCAAAAAGGCTTGTTCCGCCCGGAGACGAAGGAAATATCAGACACGAAAGCCAAATTTCCAAAAGAGGAGCGGATGAATTGAAAGGCCACTGGGACGTTCGAACCGACGAATTGAACAAACGCGAGTTCGGCCGCAATTTTAAACAAGCTGAAATCGGCGGGCACACAGTGGAATTCAGGGTTTGCGCCGACGCCAGAGAAGAAAAGCCTGCAAACCCGAATTGTTTGACGCTCGTTTCGGCGGAAGGCTTGGGCAAATTGAAAGAGCACGCCCAACGGGAAATTCGAGCCCGCCGTTCGCCTTTCAGGCTAGGAAATGAAATAGACGACGGAATTGATGTGGGAACTCTTCCGAAAACGCGAGGCACGGTGGTAGTAAACGATTCCATAAGCGGTTTAAGCTTGATACTGGGAGAAAAAAAATTCGATTTGCTGGAACAATTAAAGGAAGCCAACGAAGCCTTGAAACCGAAAGGAATAAGCGTCGACTGGCATTATTTCTGAATAGCCGCTAAATCGCCAGTTTCTATTGCTTCTTTATCCAACACTAACGCTCGCGTTTCCCCGCCGCAAAAACGCTTGACGAGCGAGGCGAGTTCGTTCGCTACGGCAAGCACGTCATCGCGCGAAAACGGCGGCAACCCTTCCACGACGAGAACCGCGTTTCTTGTTTCGCTCGTCATCTTCGTCTTGTCGCACTCCCGCCAATTCCACCTGCGGCACAAAACGTCTTTGTCGTCAACGTAAACGACTTCACCCTTCTCAGGCGCCTTCGCTTCTCCTTCGCGCGCGTTCAGTTCGACGAATCGCTCGTTGCCTTCAGCAAATTTGAGTCGGATGTCGCCTTCGACTTTGTCGGTATCGTCCCCTCCAGCGGGAATCAAGTGCGTTATGGAAACAAGATTGTAGGCGTCGACGAGCTTGTTGATTCCGCGCAGGTTTTCGCCTTCAAGAATCATGCGGTAAAGATTTTCCGCGGAGCAACGGTGTTTCTTGGGTTTCGCGCCGAAAGCGCGGTAAGCTTCGCGCCAAGAAGCGATTTTCGGATTTTCCGAGAGAGTTTCGATATTAAAGCCCGCGCGGATTTTTTCCTCCTGATTGCGAATGAGTTGCGTTAATTCTTCGCTCGCGCCAGAATTGTCTATCCCGCGAACTAAGACGATGCCGATTACCGCACCCGAAAACTTCGCGAAGATTTCTTCACTAACCACTAGCTTCAAAAAAACCACCTTCGAAAGCGAGGCGGCGGCCGCTCACTTCTTCTTTTTGTCTACGCTTACGCCGCGGTCGTCTAGCTGTTTCTCGATTTCGTCGCGAACGAATTCCTGCATTTGGTCCGTGCGAGCGAACTCCAACGGATTCACTTGATCGATAATGTACTTCAGCTCGAGTAAGTCTTCCTGCTTCGCCGCGTTTTTAGAGAGGCCGTCGATTTCCTTGCGGATTTCAGCGATTTCCGAAGCGCTCGCTCCGCCGCCCGAACCGTCAACCGCGTCTTGCGCGACGTCCCCCTCGATTTTCTTGAGGCGCTCGTTCTGGGCGACGAGGGTGCGGCCGATGACTTCCTCGTTCTTCTCCATGTTCTTGATTTTCTGGACTATCAAATCGATTTTCGATTCGACGCTGCGCATTCCGGCGTCGCCGTCCATTCCTTGGG
>CAZOKY010000073.1:0-4880 GCA_964580705.1 Microcaldota archaeon
GCGGTAGTCGGCTTTCTCGACGAATTGAAAGTCAAGTTGTAAACCGTGTTGCCGACGCTGACGGAATTGGCGTAAAAATCCGTTCCACTAGCAACTGACGGGCTAAATTCAGTTCCACCACTGCTCACCGTGTTGTTGGTGAACGTGTTGTAAACGGCATGAACCAAAGAGAAACCGTATCCCGAAACCAACAAGTTGATGGTGTTCCCAGAAATGTTATTGAAAGCCGCTACGTCCGTTACTGCTATCGTTCCAAGAATTATTCCGACGGATGAACCGTAAACCGCGAAAGAATTATTGTAAACCGTAACGTTGTAAACTTTAGCCGCGAGGAAAACGCCTGAAGACGTGCCGGCGTCTTTGGAAACAAAAGAATTGTTTTGAATCACGGAACCGTTGACTGACCCCGTCGTAGCAGTTAACTTAACGCCGTAGCTTGATACTTCAGTCGCCGCGCCTTGAATGAAAACGCAGTTCTTTACAGTCAAATTCTCGTAGTCAGTGTCGGTAACGCCGTAACCTGAACTAATTAGCGAGTAAGTAACCGAGTAACCGGCGCAGTCAAGAGCAACGTCCTTTGCGCCTATCGTGAAGCAAGTGACTGGCGCTGAAACATTGCTCGTTAAAGTTTTGTTCGCAATTAAAGGTCCAATATCACAAACGTCAGCGGAAACGAACGGCAGCAAGAACAACGCCGCAACTAGGCAAATCGCAGCGAACTTTTCAAGCGGTTTAACCGCGCGAAAACCCAATCCGCACACTCTGGAAAGCTAACCGCCTTTCACTAAAGCCTAAACGCGCTGAAAGCTGCGCTTCAGGCTTGCGGTTATGCAGTTCAACCTGTTAAAACCTACGGCGAAAAGCCTTAAAAAACAGCTCGAAAAATGGCGGCGCACTATAATGGGGGGTTTCAAAAGGGGGTTTAACGCTTTTTTCTCACAAAAAGTTTTAGACTTTCACGAACCGAGCGTGAACTCGCCGCCGAACTTCGCTTTTTTCGGAGAAGCGGAACCTGCTTGCTGTTGTCGTGTTTGTTGCGGTTGTTGTTGCGACAATATTTGCAGCGTTACGACGTCCGTCGGAATAACGTCTTCCTTGCGCAAACCGATTTTCGCTATCATCAAAAACGCGACTTTCTCGCTTGCCTCGCGCGCCTTCTCGAGCTTCGTCGCGGGCAACGCGATTTCCAAAAACTTGCCGAAGCCCGCGACGTCGAAGACGGAAACGCGAACCGCGCCGTAAACGAAACGCCATTCTTCCACGCGGCGTTCGAGCACGCGGGTGTAACCGAGTTTCGCGAGGTCCTCGTCGACGGGAAACCCTGCAGTCAAATTCAAGCCGAGCTTGTCTTCTTCTTGAAGCATGTAAGCGTCCGCGAACAACGTCTCTTTCTCCGTGCGCACGTCCGTCCTGACGATGAAATAGGCGTAAACGCCTTCGGCGTATTGCTTGGCGTGAACTACGTCGTTGTAGACGCCTCCGCCCGCGAACTTGGCTTTTGCTTTCTCGAGAGCGGAAACGATTTTGTTGCAGTGCTCGATGGGAATCGTCAAGCGCGCTTCCGGCAGGGACCACTTCAACACGTTTTTCGGTTTCTTGCGGAGAAACAATTCGCCGAATAAATCCATTGAACTCACGAGTAAAGCAACGAAGCCGCGCTTAAAAACGGTTTTGAGTTTTGAATTTTTAGTTTTTATTTTTTAGTTCGGGTCGGCCGCTAAAGTTTTTTTCCGCATCCTTCGCAGTACTTTTCTCCTGGCTTCAGCTTCGCTCCGCAGTTATCGCAAAACTTTCCTTTCTTCGCCCCGGGCGTTCCAGGAACCGACTGCGCCGATTGTTTTGAAGACGAAAACGATGGAAGCGAAAGGCTGCCGCCTTCCTTCTTCTTGAAGAAGTAAAACGCCAGCGCCGCCGATATCACGAGCACGGAAACGATTAAACCCGTAACGCCGAGGTCGAGAGGCGCAGAAATTTCGCCGGCTTGAATCGCTTGCTCGCACGCGTTGACGTAGTCTTGCGCGTAAGGATGCCCTGGATACGAAACGAGGACTTCCTTGAGTTTCGGCAAGGCGGCGTAACAATCCTTCCTCCAAAACGCTTCAAGCGCCTCCGAGTATTTCGCGTCGAGCGCGGTCACCTCGTTTTTCAAGTTCAACTCGCTCAAGTATTCTTTTGCGAGGTTGATCGGCATCGCGAATTTAATCGCTTCGATTCCTGTTTCGGGTCCAGCGCCGAAAGTGGCGATTCCGATTACTTCGCCTTTCTCGTTGAAAACCGGTCCTCCGCTGTTTCCGTGGTTGATTGCGGCGTCCGTCTGAAGCGTTTCCAAACCGTTTTTGAGCGTTCGTCGTGCGCTGATTATTCCTTGCGTTACCGTAGGTTCAAGCATGGATTCCGTCTTGAACAACTCCGACGTGCCGGTGTCAGGGTAACCTATTATGAAGACTTTTTCTCCTGGTTGCACCGCGTTCGAGTCCCCGAGCTTGACCGTAGGCAAATTCGTCTTGTCGACTTTAAGCACTGCGACGTCCCTGCCCCAACTGTATTCCGAACCGATTTTTTCGAAGACCGTTCCTTCCTTCTTTACGACCGCCAGCCAACTCTTGACTTTCAAGTCTTCGCCCGGGCTCGCTACTCCGTTCAAGACGTAGTAGTTCGTCGCCACGTCGGTGATCTGCCCGTACTGGTAAAAGTAGTCTATGAATTTTTCCAACAGTATTTTTACGACCGTCTCCTTGTCTTCCGGCTTGATGTTGTAGTACTGTTCCGCTTCCACGTAAAGCTCGTTCGCGAATTCGTTGAACAAGGCGTTCACGAGCATGTCTTCAGGGTTTTGCCCCGCGAGGACGACGTGCGCGTTCGTGACGATGTAACCGTCCGGCGACACTATGAAACCGGTTCCGCTCGCACCGACCATTAATTCCTGGCTCAACACTTTCGCGCCGGTTCCCTCCTCTTTCTCTACCACCAGGTTTTTCGCGGCTTCGACGACGTCGCCGCTGGCGGAGCCGCTTGAAGCGCCGACTCGCGCGTAAGTAGCCGTGCCCATTTACGGGTGCGATAATTGAAGCGTGTTTTCGGCAATGGAAAACGTGAATTGAAACGTCGCCTGAGTGGGAGTCAAATAGTTTGCAGTCAAGACGTTTCCTTGAACTGAATAAGTGCCGGAAAACGGTCCCGATTGAGGGCTGTTTCCGCTAAACTGTCCGTTCGCCGTAAACGTGATTGTTTCATCACCCGACTGCCAAGTCCCAACTATGCTCGCGCCGCCGCCTCCAGAGCCGGTTTGAACCAGCTGGAACGAGGGCATGATCGCCGTCCCCGTAACGATGGAGTTAATCAAAACGATCGAGGCCTTGTCCAATTGAGCGGTTTTCTCGACTACGCTTAATTCTTTCGCCGGGAAAGCAACCGCCAAACCCGTTTGCGGGCCGACTGCTGCGGCTGAAACCGTGAAGGAAAAAACCAGCAACAGGAAAACCGACGCTAGAACCGGCGCTAAAATTTTTTTGCTCGCTTGATTCAATCGAACCGCCTCCGCAAAACTTGAAGCAAAACCCTGAAACAAAAAAAATCCGAAACGGGCTAGTCGTTATCGAGAGAAAAGAAACAGTCCTCCGCTTAAAAACATTCGTTTTCTCGCTTGTGCTCGGGGGAGGGCGCGCAATCGGACGCGCAAATCAGCGTTTTCAGCGCTTCAAAAAGATTTTTACGGGCGAACCGTCGATTTTCGCTTCGCTCGAGAAATCGCTCGCCGCGGGCTTCGCGAGCTCGGCGAGAGCGAACTCGCGAGCGCGCACTGCCGACGCCAGCTCCTTCAGCTTTGGTTCCAGCGCCTTCTTTTGTTCCGCGTTCAGCCCGGCTACGGCTGCGGATTCGATTTCGTCTAGAACGCGTAGCCCCGCCTGCTTGCGGCAGTCTTGCACGTTGCGCGACACTTCGCGCACGAGCGCGAGCGCACGAAGTTCGTCATCCATCGCGGTGTCGAGAAAGACTTTCGCACTCCTGATTTCCTGAACCGCTTTCAGCGCAGTCGGCTCCGCTTCGGAGTAACGCACGGCAAGCGCGTTCGTCGAATCGCGCATAATCTGCTGCAGCGATTCGACGGCGGCCCGCGCTTTTGCGCCTTCTTTCGCGTCCCCGACTACGACGACTTCGCGCACGGGCGCGCGGAGTTTGAGCCCGTTGGCTCGGCGCAGCGAATTCACGGCTTCGCTCACGCTTGCAGCGAACGCCATTCGCGCTTCGAGTTCGACGTCGCTCGCTTCCGCTTTCGCGACGGGGTAAAGACAGTAATGCACGCTTTCTTCTTTCGAATCGTTTCCGCCGTACTCGCGTAATTGCGAGTAGATTTCTTCCGAAAGGAACGGCGTTATGGGCGCCAACAGTTTCGCGATTTGCGCGATCGTGCGGCGCATTGCTTCCGCGCATTCGCGGCGGCTCGCACTCGCATCGTCTTCGCTCATTCTGTCGCGCACGAGTTTGATGTACCAGCGCGAGAAATCGTTTACGGCGAAGTCGACGAGTTTTCTGCCGGCATGATGGAATTCGAACGCTTCGAGATTTTGCGTGACTTCCTTCGTTACCGTGTTCAAGCGCGACATCAGCCAAACGTCTTCCAATCGCGAAAACGCGAGGGCGTCGTCTGCTTTGAATGCTTTCGGCGCGTACGTTTTCAGGAAAACCAAGGAGTTCCACACGACGTTGAGCGAGCGTTGGACTTCGCGCGCGGTTTGCAGAGAGAATTTCTGCACTTCCCAAGGCGCTAGCTCCCAACAGTAGTACAAGCGAATCACGTCCGCGCCCAACGCCGCAATCCCGTCTTTCGCCCAAATCACGTTTCCCGCGCTCTTGCTCATTTTTTCTCCTTTCTCGTCGAG
>CAZOKY010000074.1:0-2109 GCA_964580705.1 Microcaldota archaeon
AGAGCGCTTGCATGGTAAGCAAGAGGTCATGGGTTCAAATCCCATCGGGGGCTCTGGGTTGGTGATTTTCATGTCGAAGATTGACGAGCAAACAGAAAAAGAAATGATTGTGCGCTACGGAATCAGCGCTTCGCGGCTCAAGGAGCTCGTGGACTTCGTGAACACCATAGGTGAATTCGCGCAATACCTCGGCGTCAACCAGTACTACGGCGAAGAAGTCAACAAGAAAGTCGCGTTGCTGAACGTTGACGCGCAGGCGGCTGCGCTGGAATGCGAGGAATTAATCGTCCGCGTCGGCGCGTTGCGCGACTCCGTGAAGAAAAACCTGCTCGAAAAAAAGAAGGCGGGGAAGAAAGCCGAAAAGAAAGCGGCGCTCGCCGCGGCCGCCGCGCCCGCAAAAACCGACGCGGATTTGACGAAGCGCACCGCGGAGTTGGAAGCGAAGCTTTTCGCCCTCAACGAACGCGCGCTCGCGTTGACGCGCGAGTTGCGCTGCGAGTTCGGAAAAAAAGGGTTTACCACCTCCGTGTGAGCTCTTTGTGAACTCCGTTTGGCGTAAAACGCCTTCAGGAAACGCGTTTCGAGGTTTGCGCACTGTTTAAAGCCGCGTTTAGCCGCGGCGGCGCGCGAAGAAAGGTTTTTAAAGCCTTGCGAGTAAAAATGTTCTCTCTCCCTATAATAATGCGTGCGGTTTTAGGGCGTAAATGGGGCGAGAACTCAAGGATAAGGTGAACGAGTCTTGTACGTGTGTCCGAAGTGCGGCAAAGAATTCCAGGACAAGGAAATAGAGTTCGTGCGTTGCCCTTACTGCAACACGCGCGTCTTGTTCAAGAAAACGCCTAACGTGGTGACGCGCGTAAAAGCCGAATAAAGAATAATGATTTGTTTTTGAATTTGTTTTTGTTTTTTTCCTTGGTTCGCCTGTTTTTGACGGGAAGGATTTTTTGTTTTAATGTTTCGTTTCGAAGTTTGTAACACGGTGGATTGATTTAGTATGGGTAAGCGTGGTCCTAAGCGCGGCAGCCGTTCGTTCTGGCACAGAGCGCGAGCGCACCGAATCGCGCCGCGCATTCGCGCGTGGGCCGCGCCGAGCATTGCAAACGCGGGACTGCAGGCGTTTCCCGGCTTCAAGGCGGGGATGACGCGCGTCATCATGGTCGACGATTCGGAAGCGATGACGAAGGGGCAGGAAGTTTCTCGCGCCGTGACCGTCGTCGAAACGCCTCCCGTATTCGTTTACTCCGTTGTTTTTTACGAGGCTACGCCGTTCGGGCTCAAGCGCATGGGCGAAGTCGTCGCTCCGAACGCCCCGAAAGAGGCGGCGCGAGTCAAGCCGAACACGAAAAAGACGAAGAAGATAATCGAGGATTTCGAGAAGCGCGTGAGCGAAATTGCGGAAGTGCGCGTGACGCTTTGCACTCAACCGCGGAAGTCGGGCGTGGGCAACAAGACTCCCAACTTTTTTGAATCCGCAGTAGGCGGTAAAACGCCGGCGGAACAGCTCGCGGCTGCCGCGGCGATTCTTGGCAAGGAAGTGAAGGTAGGCGACGTTTTGAAGGACGGTTCGCTCGTTGACGCGATAGCGGTTACGACTGGTTACGGTTGGCAAGGCGTGGTAAAACGCATGGGTGTTGCCTTGGGCCCGCGGAAGGCGACGAAGTCGCGCAGGCACGGCGGCTCCTTAGGCGCCGAAAGGCCGGCGAAAATCAGTTACCGCATTCCTCGCGCGGGGCAAATGGGTTTCCACCGCCGCACTGAACGCGGGAAGCGCGTCATGCGCGTTTTGCACGACGCGAAGGAAGTCAGCGAAAACGGCGCTATAGCTCACTACGGTTTGCTGCGCGGCGATTACTTGCTTATGGAAGGAAGCATTCCGGGTCCGAGCAAGCGTTTGATCGTATTCCGCAAGCCGTTGAGGCATTTCGTTGAAAAGAAGCCTGAACTAAAATTAATAGTAAAACAAAATTCGTGAAAACAATGCGTGAATGCGTGAATTTTTTTCGTTTAAGTTTCGTTTAAGTTTTGTTTAAGTTTTCGTTTCAAGTGATTATTCGTGAAATCGATTGTTTTTGGTTTGGACGGCTCGAAGCAAGGCGAAGCGGAGCTTCC
>CAZOKY010000074.1:2209-4782 GCA_964580705.1 Microcaldota archaeon
TGACGCGCGTGAAGGACGCGCGGAAAACGCTGAAGGCGCTCGGGCTCGAGAACGACCTCGATCGCGCCGCGAACGCGCGCAAGAAGCGCAGCGGTAGAGCGCGTTTGCGTAAAGGCGGTTACCGCGTTCCGAAAAGCATTCTAGTCGTTTTCGGCGAGGATAAAGGCGTTTGGCGCGCGGTTCGCAATCTGCCGGGCGTTGACGCCGTGCGCGTCGACAAACTCAATGCGGAGTTGCTCGCTCCAGGCGGCGACGCGGGGCGCCTCGTCGTGTTCACGCAGAACGCGCTAACGAAAATGAATGAAAACGGTTTGTATTTGTAGAAAAAAGGTTTTTGAAAAGGTTTTTGGTTATGGCATTTGTTTTGTACGCTTTGACGACGGAAAAAGCCGTCGGCGCGATTGAGAGCGAGAACAAGCTTACGTTCATCGTCGAGCCGAAGGCGTCGAAGGCGGACGTGAAAAAGGAAATCGAGTCGAAGTACGGCGAACGCGTCGTAAGCGTAAACGTTTTGCGCGCTCTCGACGGACGCAAGAAAGCGGTCGTGCGTTTTGAACGCGCGAGCGCGGCGAGCGACTTGGCTGCGAAACTGAAATTAATTTAAAAATGAATATCTAAAAATGATTGATTTGTGTTTATCGAGGATGAAACGACATGGGCACTAGGCTGATTCAACAAAGGCGCGGGAAAGGTTCTCCTACGTTCAAGGCGCCTAGCCACCGTTTCGCGGCTGAAGCGCGTTACGATTTCACGCCTTCTGCAAAGAGGGCGCAAGTCATCAATTTCGTGGATGACCCGAGCCGCGCGCCTTTGCTCGCGGAAATGCTTTCCGACGACGGCAAGCGCTTTTTCGTCGTTGCGGCGGAAGGGCTCGCGTTGGGCAACGAAGTGTCTTTGCGCGGCGATTCGCTCGCGATAGGAAACGTGTTGGAACTGCGCTTGCTTCCTGAAGGAACTCCCGTGTTCAACGTTGAAGCGCGTCCCGGCGACGGAGGCCGTTTGATGCGTTCGAGCGGAGCCAGCGCTTTCGTAGTGGGAAGGGACGAGGAATCGCAGCGTGTTTACGTTCAATTGCCTTCCAAGAAAATCGTAATGCTCGACCCGCGTTGCCTGGCGACGATTGGGCTTCCGTGCGGCGGCGGGCGCACCGAGAAGCCGTTCATGAAGGCTGGCAAGCATTTTCACGCTATGCACGCTAAGAACCGTTACTACCCGCGTTCGCGCGGAACCGCGATGAGCGCTTACGACCACCCGCACGGCGGAAAGAGCTTCGGAGCGCGGACGACGGTGGCGCGCGGAACGTCTCCTGGAGCGAAAGTCGGGTTGGTTGCCGCGAGGCGTACGGGACGCAAGCGCGGTAAAACCCGGGTGAGCGATTCCGGCGCGGAAGGATTGAGGAGCGCGAAAAGCGGTAAAACCGGCGGCAAGCCCGCGGGCAAGCAAAGGTAAAATGGGTGAAATGATTTTTGGCTAAGAAATTCAGTTTTTACGGGAAAACGCTTGAGGAGTTGCAGGCGTTGCCTTTCGACGACTTCGTGAAACTCATTCCTTCGAAGCAGCGTCGCACGCTCAAACGAATGGGTTATCAAGTTCGCAAGTTCCTCGAAAAATTCAGGAAGGCGAAGTCGAAGGAGAATGCGGGGAAGCAAGCGAAGCCGTTGAGAACGCATTTTCGTGAAATGGTTGTTTTGCCGGAGATGGTGGGTTCGCGCATCCAGGTTTACGACGGCAAGACGTTCATCGACTTGAACATGATGCCTGAAATGCTCGGGCACAGGCTCGGCGAGTATTCGATTACGACGAAGATGGTGAAGCACGGAGGTCCGGGAATCGGAGCAACGCGCGGAAGCACCGCCGTTGACTTAAAGTAAGAAAACATTGAGAAAGCAAAACGTAAAACGCGGAATGTGAAAAAAATGGGGAGCATTTACAAGTATTCGTTTAAGATGAAGGGCGACGAAGCGAAGAAGAGCGCTGCGGCGCAGTTTCACGACGCGGACGCGTCCTATAAGGACCTCACGCAAGTGTGCGGCGCGATTAAAGGCAAGCGCGTTGCGGAAGCGAACAAGATTCTAGATGAAGCCATCGAGTTGCGCAAGGCGATTCCTTACCGCAAGTTCAACACGGGTTTGGGGCATCGTTCGAACCTTGGGGGACAAAAGGGGCGTTACCCGAAGAAGGAGTGCCGCCTCATCAAGGCGCTTTTGCGAAACGCCGTCGCGAACGCTAGCCACAAGGGGCTTGACGAGAAGAAACTCGTCGTCAGGCACGCCGCGGCTTTCAAGCAAAACAGTTTTCCGCGTTACCGCAAGTTTTGGGCGAGCAGCGTGACGCTCGGTTACGGTAAACGGGCGGTTTGGGCGGCTTACGAAACGGCTCGAGCGGAACTCGTCGTCGAGGAACGCGTTTTGAAGGAGAAGAAAAAGAAGGAACGCAAGCCCGTTAAGCCCGTAAAGCAGGAAACCGGGCAGGGCGCAAGGCAGGAGAATCAGGAGAAGCAGGGGAAACAGGAAAAGCAGGAGAAACGCGTTGCGCCCGTCGAGAAAAAGGAGAAGCAAGAGAAAACCGTTGAA
>CAZOKY010000075.1:0-4549 GCA_964580705.1 Microcaldota archaeon
AACTTCTTTTCAAGCGAGCGTTCCAAGCGTTTTTCCTTTCGCGCTATGGGACCGAAAACGGATTTCTTGGATTTCGTTGTTTTCGCTTTCTTTTTCATGAGTGAAACACCTCTTCGCTCGTTGCCGCAAGGCGTTAGTGAAACAAGGTTTTTATACTTGCGGCGGGATAATAAACAACTCCGATTAATCCGGCTAGTTTAATGGTAACGTTCGAACTCGAGGGTTTTGCATGGCTGTCGACATAACGAAATCCAAGTGCGTTTACTGCGGGGGCTGCGTCGCGTCTTGCCCGGTTAGCGCCCTCACGCTTTACGAGACTCGCGTCGTGTGCGACGAAGCCAAATGCGTTTCTTGCGGGACGTGCGTGCGCGCTTGCCCCATGGAAGCGATTAAACTGAAACCTAAAAGCAACAAGTAGCGGTAAGACAACAAGCAACGGCAAGTGATTTTTTATGGAACAAACTTTTGACGTTATCGTCATCGGCGCGGGTCCCGGCGGAACCGCGTTCGGCCGAGTCGCCGCAAAACGCGGGCTCGACGTCCTCATTATCGACAAACGCAAGGAGTTGGGTTCGCCTGTTCGTTGCGGGGAAGGAATCGGCGCGCACTGGCAAGGAAAAATCAAGTTGCCGTTGCACGGCGGAGCGATTGCCGCGAAAATCGACGGCGCGCGTTGTTTTGCGCCGAACGGTAAAACGCTGAAAATCGCGACGCCTGAAACCAAGGGTTACGTTTTGGAGCGAAAGATTTTCGACAAGTACATGGCGATTGAGGCGGCTCGCGCTGGCGCGCAGATTCTGCCGAAAACGATTGTCGAAGACTTGATAAAAGACGGTGCGGGCAAGCCTGCCGGCGTCAAAGCGCGGACTTACGATAATGAAGTCGTCGAATTCAAGGCGCCGTTGATCGTGAGCGCGGAAGGAATGGAAGCGAAAATCGCTCGCCAGGCCGGTTTCACGGACGCGGTCGCGAATCTGTACGACGTGGACACGTGTTTCGAGTACGAGATGGCGAACGTGGAATGCGAGCCCTTGATTGAACTTTGGTTTACGAATCGTTACGCAAAGCGCGGGTATGTTTGGGTGTTTCCGAAGGGAAAGGACGTCGCGAACGTGGGCGTGGGAATTGGTGGCGACTTGAACATGCATCCGAAGCGTTGCATGGATGACTTCATCAAAGCGCATCCCGAGCGTTTCAAGCGCGCGGAAGTCGTTGAAGTGAAGGCGGGCAACATTTGGGTTGGCGCGCCGTTGAAGGAAATGACGAAAGACAATTTCATGGTTATTGGGACTGCGGCGCATCAAGTGGACCCGATTCACGGCGGGGGAATGGCGTTGGCGATGGAAGCTGGCGAGATTGCGGCGGACGTGGCGGTCCGCGCGGTGGAGAAAAAGGATTTCTCGAAAAAGTTTCTCGGCGAGTACGAGGCGTCGTGGCGGGCGACCGAGGAAGGAAAGCTCCTCAAGCGCTTGAAGCTGCGCAAAGTGCTCGAGATGTTCACTGACGAGGATTTCGACCGCGTGTTCGAATTGCTTGACGAAAAGGACTTGGAACGCGTGTTAGGCGGGGACTTTAAGCCGGTAGTGTCTAAGGTATTGGTTAAGCGGCCGAGTTTGTTGAAAGTCTTGAAGGCGTTGGTTTGATTTTTCGCGTTTGTTTTGGATTTTTGATTTGAATCGGAGTTTGATTTGTTATGAAAACGGATTCGTTGACGAAGTACGAGAAAGCGCGCGTCGTTGGAGCGCGCTCGCTGCAGTTGGCTATGGGTGCTCCGCCTTTGGTGGACGTTCCCGACGGCGAGATTAACGCTCGCGTCATATCGAAAGCAGAGTTCGAGAAAAACGTTATTCCCCTCCAGGTTCTTCGCGCTTGAGTGTTTCAACGCGGTCTCAGCGTGCACCCCTGGTTTTCCCCCACAACGGTGATTAAACGATGCCGGTTAACGCGAAGCACAAGGTTTTCGTGGCGTACCTTATTCCCGACGCCGGACTCAAACTGTTGAGCGACGGCGCGAGCGGTTGCGACGCGAGCGTTTGGGGAAAGGAAGCGATTCCGACTCGGGAGGAAATCGCTGCGGCGGCGAAGGACTGCGAGGCAATCGTAACGCTGCTTTCGAACCGCGTTGATGACGCGTTGCTCGCTAAGCTGCCGAAGTTGAAGCTCGTCGCGCAGTACGCCGTCGGTTTCGATAACGTGGACGTCGCCGCGTGTTCGAAACGCGGAATCATCGTGACGAATACGCCGGGCGTTTTGACGGAGACGACGGCGGACATGGCTTGGGCGTTGTTAATGGCTGCTGCCCGCCGCGTGGTTGAAGGGGACAAACTCGTGCGCAACGGCGGTTGGCGCGTCGCGTGGGCGCCGTTGTTCATGCAGGGAGTCGACGTTTACGGGAAGACGATCGGCGTCGTTGGAATGGGGCGAATAGGGTTGTCGGTTGCGAAGCGCGCGCTCGGATTCGGAATGAAGATTCTTTACTTCGATAACCGCGACAGTGAGGAAGCGGACGCGTTGGGCGCGAAGCGCGTGGAGCTTGACGCGTTGTTGCGGGAAAGCGATTTCGTTTCAATTCACGCTGCGCTCACTGACGACACGCGGGAAATGATTGGGGAACGCGAGCTCGCGTTGATGAAGCGGACGGCGGTTCTCGTTAACACGGCGAGGGGGCCGGTCGTAGACGAGAATGCGCTCGTGCAGGCGTTGAAGAAGCACGTTATTTTCGCTGCGGGGCTCGATGTTTTCAACAAGGAGCCGTTGCCTGCGGACAACCCGTTTTTGAAGCTTGATAACGTGGTGCTTGCTCCGCACGCCGCGAGCAGCAGTCGGGAGACGAGGGACGCGATGGCGGTAATCACGGCTCAAAACGTTCTTGATTTCTTCGCTGGCAAGCAACCGCGTTCTTGCGTGAATCCGGAAGTCTTCGACAAAAAGTGAGTTTTTTTCTAATACGGTATTCCGACGCTTACGTCGCAGACGTTCGTTCCCGTGGGACCCGTAACGATTTCTCCGCTTGCGCGTTTGAAGAAAGAGTTCGAGTCGTTGTTTTTCAAATACGCCGCCGCATTTTTTCTAGTCGTTTTGTCGCTTGCGATTGCGCCTGCGGCGCGGCTGAAGCCGTCGATTCCGTCCGTGCCGAGTGACGCGATGACGGCGCGTTTTTTGAGCGTGAACAGCGCGGATAAAACGAGTTCTTGGTTTCTGCCGCCGCGTCCGTTGCCTCGCACGGTTACGGTTGTTTCTCCGCCTGCAATGAAACAAGTGTTTTTGTTGAGAAGCGCTGCGAGTTTTTTTCCAACCAAGCGGGATTCTCCTTCAATGCGCCGCAATATTTTCGGGGCGTAACCTTTTTTTCGTAGGAACGATGCGGCAGCATTGACTGCGGAATCGTTGTCTGCCAAAATAATGGTTTTGGCTTTCGGCAATCGTTTCGGAGTTTCTTTTTCTTTTCCAGCCAAGCCGCGTTCGATTATTTTGCGGGCGGCCGCAACTTCTTTCCTGTTCCACAACCCGCGTTTTACCAGTATTTGTTTGGCTTGCTTGAACGTTGTTGTATCCGGAACAGTTGAGCCGCTAGCGATGACGTCGAGCGGCGAGCCGAGGACGTCGCTGAGAATTAAGGTAACGTTCTTGCAGGGAATCAACGCGACGAGTTGGCCGCCCTTGATTCGGGAAAGGTGTTTGCGGACGCAGTTGACTTCTTGAATCGACGCGCCGCTTTTTAGTAATGCCTTCGTCGTTTCTTGCATCTGTATTAGGGTCAGTGTGTTTCTCGGCAATTCCAAGAGGGCGCTGCCTCCGCCGGATATGACGCAGACGACTAAATCGTCTGGCTTGACTTTCTTGAGCACGGAAAGAATCGCTTTCGCTGCTGCGACGCTTCCTTGGTTCGGCAACGGGTGCCCGCCTCGAACGAATTGAACTGCTTTCGTTTTCGGGACTTTGACTCCTCGCGGGATTGCAACGACTCCGCCCGCAACCGGCGTTATTTTCGCGAGCGCGCCCGCCATCGCGGCGCTCGCCTTGCCAGCGCCGATTACGAAAACGCGTTTGGCGGGAAAACGCTTTCCTTCAATAATCAATCCGTCGCGCGTCTTCTTGACTTTCCGGCGCACTAGCGCCGCCGGTTCTACGGCGGCAACCGCCGCCGCAAGCGCGCCGAGCGCGGCGCGCCTGGCGCGAGCTTCGTTCGCGCCGCCAACGCGTTCGAGCGACGCGCGGTTTTTGATTTTAAGCATATCTTGAATCGGTTTGTTTTACGCGGGCAGGTTATTTTAATGCCTAGCGGCGCTTGCAACCATTCACGCGCACGCGACGCCGAACAAACCGAGCGAGGAGAGCCATCAGATTTGGCGGCGGCTCAACGCGTTCAGGTTGGCGATTGAAGCGGATTTGAGTAAGTTGACTCCGAAGTATTGGCCTTATTCGTAGCGCAAGGCGTCGGCGGGTTTGAAGCGGGCGGCTTGGCGCGCGGGGAGGGTGCCGCTGATTGCGCCGGCGAGGAACGAAAAGAGGAGGGCGCCTATGATGAGGGCGGGTTCGAAGTTGGCTT
>CAZOKY010000076.1:0-4482 GCA_964580705.1 Microcaldota archaeon
CTTGATTCGATTCCTTCGCTTAATCAGGATGAAGCAGTGTACGGTTACGAAGCGTACTCGATTTCGGAGACGGGGCGCGACGAGTGGGGTGAATATTTTCCCGTAATTTTTCCGGAGTTCGGCGGCTACTCGCTGCCGTTGTACGTTTACTTGGAAGCGCCGCTCGCGAAGTTCTTCGGGTTGAGCGAGTTCGTCACGCGTTTTCCGTCCGCGTTTTTCGGCGTGCTGCTCGTCCTCGCGGTTTTCTTTTTTGGCCGCAGGCTTTTCGGCGAAAAAACGGGTTTGGTTGCGGCTTTGTTCGTCGCCTTGACGCCTTCGCTCGTTAGCCTGAACCGTTTGGCGTTTCCGGTTTCGCTGCAGCCTTTCTTCATCGTTGCAGGCGCCTTCTTTTTGTTCGACGGCTTGCGTGACTCGAAAAAACTTTTGTTGGCGGCGCTTTTCTTCGGACTGAGTTTCTACACTTACGCGACGACGCGCTTGTTCGTGCCGTTGCTCGTAGCCGGCTTCGTCGCGCTTTACTGGCGCGAACTCGCGAAGAACTGGCGTCGCGCCGCCGCGGCCGCATGCGTTCTGCTGCTCGTTTCGACTCCGCTGGCGTGGGCGTACTTCACGCAGCGCGAGGCGGTTGACGCGCGTTTCAACAGCGTCTCGATTTTTCCGAGCGCTGGCGCTGACTGGCCTGATGTCTTCGTCGGAAACTATTTCTCTTATTTTTCCGTTGATTACTTGTTTTTTACTGGCGACAACGAGTTGACGCAGTCGGTCGAAGGAATCCCGCAAATCCCGTTGTTCGCGCTGCCGTTGTGCTTGCTTGCCGCAGCGTTGTTCGTTTTCCGTCGTGAAAAAGAAAAACTGTTTTTGTTGTGGTGGCTCGTCGTTTTCCCGGTTGCTGGCGCGTTGACGCTTCCGGCGCCTCACGCGCTTCGCGGAGCGACGCTTATCCCGCTTCTCCAGCTTCTCGCGGCTTTCGGTTTCGTTGCCGCGGGCGAGTTCGCTTGGAAAAACCGTTCAGCCGTCCGGGGAAAGCTCGTCGCCGCGGTATTGGCTTTGGTATTGCTTTTAGGGGTTTGGGGGGTTTGGACGCAGTTCGACTATTACTACAACGTTTTTCCCGTGAAGCAGGCTGGTTGGTTCAGTTACGGTTACCGCGAAGCAGTGAGCGAAGCGAATTCGCTGGCTGCGGCGAATAACGCTAGCGAAATCGTTGTGACGCGGAACCTCAACCAGCCTTACGTTTTCTTCTTGTTTTACGAGCGGTTTCCGCCAGCGCTTTTCCAGAAAACCGTCGTCCGCAACGAACAGGTTCCGGGGGTTTGGAGCGACGTGCGCGCTTTCGCCGGCCACCGTTTTTGCAACCCTGCCGCGTGTTTTGATTCAAGCGAAAACTCCGACGCCGTATTCGTCGTTCGCGGCGACGAGCTTCCGGGCGTTACGGCTGACGCGGTCGTGCGTTACCCCGACGGCGGCGTCGCCTTCAAAATAATAGCGTCTTGAGCGTTCGGTTGCGGCGCTTTTTCTTCGCGCAGGCTTTGCGTTGGTTTCGCGTTGGCCTGCGAGTCAACTGTTCGTGATTTTTTCCCTAATTATTTGCAGAAGGATTTTCGTTCCGTCTTTCAAGGGCGAGAGCTTGGTTTTGTTCGCGCGTTGCCTGTACGTCGCGGGAAACTCCTTGATTTTCATTTTATTCTTAATAGCTTTCAGACTCATTTCGGTTTCGATTTCGAAGCCGTTGCAGCGCAAGTCCAGGCGTTCTAACGACTTTTTTTTCACGCACCGCAAGCCGCTCAGCAAATCCGTGGTCTGGTGGTTGAACAAGAACGAAGCAAGCGAATTCAGCAGGACGTTTCCGGCGTAATTGATTTTCGTGAGCGAGTTTTCCTGCAAGCGGCCTTTAAAGCGGGAGCCGACCAACAGTTCGGCGTCTCCGGCGGTTTGAATCGCTTTCACCGCCTCGTCGGGAGCGTAAGTGCCGTCCCCGTCGATGAAGACTATCCAACTCGTTTTGGCGTACGGCGCCGCTTCCAGCATCGCGCTTCCTTTGCCTTTACCGCGCTGCGTCAGAATTTTCGTTTTCGCTTTGATTCTCGTTTTCGCCAGGGTTTTCCTGGCTTCGTCCAGCGTTCCGTCGGTGCTGCCTCCGTCGACGATTATCATGCTTGAGCCGCTTCCGGCGTTTTCGCATTCCTTTATCACGCCGCCGATGGATTTCGTTTCGTTTAGCGTGGGAATGACGAACGTGACGTTTTCGCCGGCAAACAGCCGCCTTACTCGTTTTTCACTTTTTTTCAAGAAAATCCTTCCCTAACGACTTTCAGCAACGCGTATCTGGAACCGTCGATGGTTTCGTCGTAAACGGTTTTCAGGAACGGGGCGCCGAACAGCGCTTGGTAATTCGGATTCAACCGGTTTTCAGTCGGGGTAACCGCCACGTAGGAAACGTTGTACTTCCCGATTATTTCAAGCATGCGTTCGCCGGCGTAGAACGCTTTTTGGTCTTGCTCGCGTTCGTACCAAGTTTTTTCCCCGAAAGTCCACAGAGTCCCTCCGAACCCCATTACTCGCGGCCTGCCGACCAAATCCATCGCGTTGTACGACGAGAAGGACATGAATACCGCGCGGTCTTCGGTGTTCGCGTTAACGAATGCCGCGAATTCCCTGTCGCCGCGGCTGTACATCACGTTGTAGTGTTGAAGCTCATAAACAACTGAAAGCGCTCCAGGCAACAAGCAAACCGCGAGCGTCAAAACCGCCAACGCAACGGCGATTGCTTTCGGCTTCGTTTCAGCCAACCGAATTATCGCTGCTCCGGCGAGCAGGCTCATCACTATTTGCCAGAAGTTGATTATTTTCATGTTGTTGTTGTCGTCCGGCGTGAAGCGGAGCGCGTTCGCGATGACGAACAAACCGAAGAACACGAGCGCGATTTTCCGCGTTTTTTTGGGCACTATGAAAAAACCAGCTGCGGCGAGCGCGAGCGGCAAGCTCAAGTTAGCCAGCCAAAAAGAGGCGAATGCTACCGGTTCCAAGGTGTGGGCGCGCCATCCCAGCTCGACTCCAATCATTTCGCTTCCGCCTTGTGCCACGAATGCCGCGGAAGAAACCAATTGCGGCACGGCTATGAGCAAAGCTGGAATGAAGAAGTAAGCCCATTGCCTTCTTCTTTTCAGGATGAAGAAGCCGCAGGCGACGAGCATCACAACGAGGAAAGCGAACTCGCGCAGCGAAGGCAGCAATCCGGCGAGGACTCCGGCGAACAAGAACAAGTTTCTTTTTCTTTTAGCGTCGCCCCCGTCTCCTCCGGGTTCGCTTTGTTTAAGCCAACCGGTCCTTGTTTTTTTCAACGATTTTGACGCGCTCTCGTCTTCCAAAAGGCCGGCGGCGTCTATCAAAAGCATGAAGATTATTATCGCGATTGGATAGCCTACGTCGTTGGCGCGTTGAGGCAGCATGTAAGCGAGCAGAAACTGGTTTGTTCCGGATTCGGCGGCTTTCGCGTAATCGCGGTCGGGATGCGTGAGCCAGTTTGCCGCGTCGGGATGGTTGTTTATGTCTTCAAGCATTTTTGGGAAACCGAATCCGCCCGCCAGCAAAAGCAACAATACCGCGATGCAGGCGACGTTCTTGTTCGGGTAAAGCTTCAAGAAGAAAAAGTAGCAAAGCGCGAAAAACGAGGCGAGCAATAGGAACGCGGGCAAGTTTATCGCCACGTCTAAAGGCATGCCGAGCCTTGCGAGCGACGCCGAGTACAAGTCCATGAGGAAGGAGTAACGGAAAGGCGTTCCGGAAAAGTAGGGGTTTTGCGGCGGGATGTTGATTCCGTAAGCGAAGTTGCTTATGGAAGTCATGTGGTGGTGCGTGTCCGAGTAGTAACTCGATGAAGCGAAGTACCCGCCTTCGGCGTTCAAGTGAATTCCACTGTAAAGAGTGACCGCGAAAACGATGACCAGCACTGGCAGGAAGCGAATCCAAAAACCTTTGCGCGCGTTTCCGTTCTCGTGCAGATTGAGCCGTTCGAGTTGAGTTTCCTCCGCAACCAGGCGCTCTTGCTTTCCGGGTTTTCCGAATTTAGTGAAAATCAACGCTGCCGAAGCGCCTTGAAACAACAGCGCCGCAAGGGGCGCGTAACCGCCGAAAACGTAGAACGCCAAATACGCGATCCAAGAACCGAGCGCGACTCCGACCGCAATCGAAGAAAAAAAGCGTTCCTCAAATCCCTTAAACGCGTTCAGCGCGCGGACGACGGCGTAGCCTAAGGCTATTGAAACCGCTATGAATAGTAATGCGAGAATCATTGCTTTTCCTTCCTCGTTTTCTTGGTTTTTTATACGCCTTCGCGGTATTATAATCCCTTGATGCGAACGATGATGCGAACAATGCGAACGCAATTTTTTTTGGGGAGGGAGAACGCATGCGCTTTCGCTGTAGCTCTCGCTTTGCTCGCGCTTTCATTCTTTTTCCAACCCGCCGCGTTTGCAGTCGTGG
>CAZOKY010000077.1:0-3036 GCA_964580705.1 Microcaldota archaeon
GCTTTCATTGAAATCGTGCGCATTCCCTCCCTAAATTCGAGAACGTTTTCGCGGAGCCACGCAAAGAAAAGCAGGCGGCGCAAAAGCGGGACGGGCGCAACAATCAAAACCGCCGCGCACGCGACCGCCGCTGCGAGCAGAACGAACGCTGCGGTCGGCACTTGCACTCCCAAACGCGAGAAAACCAAGACGGAAAAAACGAATATCAGCGCGACGTCCTGAAAACGCTCGACCGCAACGATGCTCAACGCGCGGCTCAGCCGCACGCCCTTAAACTTTTTGAGGAGAATGCCTTTCGCCGCTTCCCCGACGAGCGCGACCATCCCTTGGTTCACGAGTTGCGTGAATGAAACGATTCTCGCGCTGTCCGCAAGCCCCAATTTTCCGAGCGATTGAGCCAAAACGTGGAATTTGATGATGTTCAGCGCTACGACGACGAGCACGAGCAGTGCGGCTGCGGCGAGCATCAAAGCGTTGGCGCCGGCGACCGTTTTCAGCAGCGCTTCGGGTCCCGCGAAGTAAATGATTGCGGCGAAGAGCGCGATGCCGGCGAGCAAAAGAATTTTCTTGAAGTCGAAATCCAAAACCAAAAACCCCGTGAATCAGCGTCCTATTTTTTTCCTGTTTTCTCGTTTTTTCTGGTCTTCCAGTAATGCGCGCACGCGAGCCTGCCGCCAGTCAAGCGAAGCAAAGCGTCGTCGAATTTTTTGAGTTCGCGAGCGAGCGGGAACGGAAGAAAACGGTAAACCGCTTGAGGAAAAAAGAATTCCTTTCGCACTTCGGCAACCGTCAACCCCGCGCGTTCTACCTCGCCGCACACTTCGTTTTCGCTGAAAACGGACATATACGAGTAGCCCAGCGTTTTCTTGAACGCGTTCACGAAAACCGCTTGAAAAAACTTGAGGCTCCGCGAATTAACCGTGTCGAACACGATTGGCCCGCGAGTGACGCGTGCGAGTTCGCGCAAGTACGCCGCGGGTTTTTCAACGTGAATGAAGAACCGCATGCACGACGCGGCGTCGAACGCGTTTTCGCGTAAACCTGTTTCAGCAGCGTCGCCGCGCGCAAAACGCAAGCGAAATCCTTCGCGCAAAGCGATTTGCCGCGACAATTCGAGCATTTCCTTGGAGTAGTCGAACGCCGTAACGCTCGCGCCTCGGCTCGCAAGCAAGCGGGCGAACCTGCCGGTTCCGCTAGCCACGTCGACAATTTTCATTCCGCGTTTGGGGCGCAACGCCTCCGCAACCGCTTTTTTTTCAGCTTCGTCGATTACGGCGCCGCCGCCGGTGAAGCGCGTCGCGTCGTAAGCGCGCGCGTTTTCACGGTTCGAATAATAATCACGGATGTGGCGCGCTTTAGCTCCCGTTTCCTTGAAATCGTTTTGCTTAATCCGTTTAACCCGTTTCGTTAGCTTCATTGTTTTCTTTTCCTCTATAGCTTCTTTCCTTATTGCTTTTGCTTTCCTTGCTGTTTCTCACCGTTTTCCGTTTCGCGTTCGGCGTCCGCTTCGCGTTCGTTTCGCTTGCGCGTAAGCTTTCGCGTAATCTTTCGCGAGAACGTTCCAATCAAATCGCTTGACGGCGCGCAGCGCCCGCGAAGCCGTTTTTTTTCGCAGCGCGGAACTTTCAAGCAGTCGAGTCATCGCGTTCGCGAGCGCGTCTTCGTCACGCGGCGGAACCAGTAAAGCGTTGCCGTTGCCAGCGATTTCCTCGACTCCGCCGACTCGCGTAGTAACCACCGGCGTACCGCAAGCCATTGCTTCCAGAATCGTGTTCGGAAAAAGAACGGTGCCGTACTCGTGAATTCGCGGCAGAACGAAGACGTCGCTGGACGCCATCAACTCGCCCACGTCCACGGGGCCTTCGAAAAACTTCACGTTTTTCTCGAGCGAAAGCGTTTTGACGAGCCGCCGGATTTTTTCCTGTTCGGTTCCGCCTCCGCTGCACGCTAAAACGAGTTGCGCGTCGCGCGCGCGGCGCCTGGTTTTAGCGAAAGCGCGCACGAGAACGCCGACTCCTTTCGGGTGATTCAAGTGGCCCGCGTAAAGCACCGTAAGTTTCCGTGCGTCCGCTCCCACTCGCGTCAACGCTCGCTTGTTCGCGCGGCGGGGGTTAAATTCTTTCAAATCGACTCCGTTCGGAATCACGCGCGTTTTGAAGCCGGCGTCGTTCGATTGCGAGCGCAATTGTTTCGCCGCGAATTCGTTGACCGGAAGCACTAAATCGAACCCGCGGGAGGCGAAGCGCGCGGCGCGCGCGTTGTTGAACAACAAGTGAGGCAGCTGCTCGTAAAAAAACGTTGAAGGCGCCGCGTCTTTCGCTGCGCGCAAATCGTAAAACGCTCCGTACGCGGATTCAGCGACGAGCGCTTCTTCGTTGCGCATCAATACGTCAAGGAAACCCGCGCTCAACACAGGGTAGTGCCCGTGAATCACGTCCGGTTTCTTGCGTTTGAATAACGCGCGTCCGGCGCGTACGAATGACGGGACTTGCAGAAAATTCTGGTACAATTCGGTTTTGTTGTTGAAACCCGCGCGGTTGAAGAAGTAAACGTCGACCCCGTCGATTCGGGCGACGTTCAAACCGTCCTCGATTTTCTGCGGTTTCAAGCCGCGCGCCATCGTGTAAACGAACGCGTCGTGTCCTGCACGCTTTAACGCTTTCGCGAGGTTGAACGCGTTGCGTTTCACTCCTTCGTTGAACGGCGGGTGGACGTCTATTCCCGTAATCGCTATCCTCATTTCATCATCATTCCATGACTCGGTGTTTTCAACGCCGTTTTCCTCCCGCGCGAGGTTTAAACGAGGCTTCGGTTGACTCCGCCTGCGGTTGGCGACGCGCTGCCGCTTTCGAGAAAACGCACGTACAAAAACGGGGAAACTATTGCCGCGAAACCCACTCCACCGACGAGGTGCATCGCCGTAAACGGTATTTGCGCGAGCGCCGTAGCCCAAAGAGGCTGACCGAACTGCATGCCGAACGCGAACGCGGTAACCGCGTCGTAAGCTATTACGCCTAATGCGGCGAAGCCGGCGAA
>CAZOKY010000077.1:3136-4392 GCA_964580705.1 Microcaldota archaeon
CGCGAAAGCCGCGCCTACGATTGCGCCGTACTTTTTCGCGAAAGGAAGCATTATCCCCATTATTGGTTCCACGTTGGGGAGCGGCATCAACGCCAAGCGCGCGGCGATGCACAAAACGAGTCCGGTAACTATTTTCGCAGCGTCATTCAACTTGACTTCAAACTTCATTTTTTTTCAACACCTTTTTAGCGGAAGTAGAAAAGCAGTAGAATTATTTAAAATGCTGTCTTTAATATACAGTCTTGAATTAAAAAATATCTCGCGCCATTACGGCGTTGAACGGCGTTGGAAGGCGTTTTCTTTATGGTTAAAGCGGTTGTTACGGGCGGCGCTGGATTCATCGGCTCGCATTTAGCGGAGCTTTTAGCGAAAACGAAAAACGCCGACGTGACTGTAATCGACGACTTGTCGAGCGGCAAGCAAGCGAACGTTCCGAAATCCGACGGAATAAAGTTTGTTAACGCGAGTTTTGAAAGCGCGGAAGCGCTCACGGAATTACGCGGTGCCGACGCGGTTTTTCACCTTGCGGGGATCGTCGGCGTTCCTTACTCGATCGCGCACCCCGAAGAAACGCGGCGCGTCAACGTCGACGGGTCTGCCGCGCTTCTCGAAGAATGCGAGCGGGCGGGCGTGCGTTCGTTTGTTTTCGCGAGCAGCGCGAGCGTTTACGGCAACCCCGACGAGAAGGCAGGCAAGCAGAAGGAATCGGACGCGCTGCATCCTGAATCGCCTTACGCGGAATCGAAAGTGAAAGGAGAAAAACTTGTTGCGGCAGCCGCGAAACGCGGCGGCCTTCGCGCCTGCAGTTTGCGGTTGTTCAACGTTTACGGTCCGCGGCAAACGCCTGGAGGCGCTTACGCTGCCGCGATTCCTACGTTCATCGATGCGGCGCTTCAAGGCAAGGACCTCACTGTTTTCGGCGGCGCTCAAACGCGTGACTTCGTTTTCGTTCGCGACGTCGCGCGAGCGTTCGACTTGGCTTCCCAAAAAGGCGGTGGCGATGGATGCAACGGCAAAGCGTTCAACATCGCTACTGGCAAAAGCGTTTCAATCGTCGAAATAGCCGGGGAAATCGTTGCGCTTGCGGGAAGCAAATCGAAAATCTCGTTGAAGCCGGAGCGGAGCGGGGAAGTACGTTTCAGCGAAGCCGACGTGTCGCTCGCCGCCAGCGAACTGGGTTTTCGAGCTGGAGTCCCGTTGGGTGCGGGGCTCAAGGAAACGCTTGAGTATTTCAAGAACGTTTAAAAGGTTTTGAC
>CAZOKY010000078.1:0-2609 GCA_964580705.1 Microcaldota archaeon
CAACGTCCGCAAGCTGTCGGGCTTCCGGTTCTCGCTCTAGTGTTGCTGCTCGCTTTGTTCGCCGCAGGCGGCAACGACAAAAACAGCGACAGAAAGCGTTTGGCTTTAGCTGGTTTGTTGTGCGGGCTAGCCGCGCCTTTCCAGTTTTACGCTTTCGCCGCAGCCGCAATCGGCGTCACGCTTTGGTTCGCATTAAAGTTTTATAATACGCGAAGCGCCGTTGTTTGCCGCGAGTACGCTTTCTTCTTCATTCCTTGCGCGGTTGCCGCCGCACCGTTCGTTTTCTCCGCGTTCGCACGCGCTGGCGGAGCCGGGCTCGTACGCTTCGCTCCGTTTTGGGTCGCGCCTCAAGACGCGTTCGGTTTCGTTTCATTCTACGCCGCGAACCTCGGCCTCGTCTTCATCCTCGCGCTCGCCGCAATCGCGTTCTTCGCTTTGAAGCCGAAAGAGAATTTTGGTGGAGAAAGCGTGGTTTTCCTCGCCGCGTTCGCTCTCGCGTTATTCTCGATTCCGAACATTGTTTCGTTGTCGGGAACGCAATGGGATATGGCGAAATTCTTCACTTTTCTCCAAATGGCGTGCGCTCTCCTCGCAGCTGCGCTCATCGCGCGTTTCCCGCGCCCCGCAATCGCTTTGCTTGTTGCGGCGGCAGTCGTCACGCCTGTTTTGTCGTTGTATTGGTACGGTGCGAGCGATTGGCGTGGGTTGAGCGGGGGCGAGCGCGAGGCTGGCGAGTGGGTTGCGACGCGGACGCCGCAGCTCTCGGTTTTTCTCGCTGCGCCGGTGCATAACAGCGCGATTGAGAGCGTGGGCGGGCGCCTTCGAATCGACGGTTACAGTAGTTGGATGAATAATTACGGTTTGCCTTACCAGGAAAGGGAGAAGGATTTGCGTTCGGCGTACTGCGGTGCCGCGGAAGATGCGGCGGGCGTGGCTGAAAAATACGGCGCGCGCTTCGTTTGGCTTGGAGGCGGCGAGCGTGGCGCGTACGAGGGTTGCGCGTTCGCTTTCGCTTCGAGTGAAGGCGGTGTTTTGTTCGAACGCGTTTACGATTCCGGCGGCGTGCAGATTTACGAGTTGCGCGATTAAACGCGCGGTGTCATATCACGTTTTCAAGGGTTTGTTGATGCGTTATCGTTATCTTGATCATCGGCGGCCGTTCGGTCAAGAGTTCGTTTACGAAAAGAAGCGTGATTACTCAAAACTAATTTTCGTCGGGATACTCATCATTTTACTCGCAATTCTGTACTATAATTACCAACAAAATCCGTCAAAATCAGTTGTTTCTGAAACGTTAAGCGTGGCGCAAGAAACTGAAACGCGGTACGCTTCGCTTGTTTTACCTTCGCCGTCGCCTACGTTCGAACCGCTTAATGTCGTTATGCTTGAAACGCGAGTCCACGAGTTAATCAACGTTCAAAGAACTACAAACGGATTAAACGAGCTTAGTTGGAATGAGGTATTAGTTAACGCCGCTCGAAAGCACAGCGCAGATATGGCTACGAGAAACTATTTCACTCACGATTCACCAGAAGGGCACGATTTAACTTGGCGGTATGCTCAAGAAAGTTTTGTTTGCCCAACCGCCTACGGAGAAAACATAGAACAAGACTGGACTTTTGGTACAATAGAGTATACTAACGGAGTTGAAACGTCAAGAGAATGGAAAACGCTAGAACAAATAGCGCAAAGCATAGTAAACAGTTGGATGACTAGCGAAGGACACCGAAAAAACATTTTAACGTCCAACTTTAGGACGGAAGGCATCGGCATAGCTGTCACGTCTGAAGGCGAGGTTTATACGACTGAAGACTTCTGCTAAACCGATTATTTATTCAAGACCGGCTTTATGCGCAAAGCTCTGCTTGCACCGAAGGTTTAATATTGTTTTTGCGAGTTAAGACGGGTTATGGTGTTGACGGATTTAGCGGCGCCTCTTGGTGCGATTGAAATCGTTCGCACGGTCATAGCGTTCGCTTTGTTTTTGTTTCTGCCGGGATGGCTTTTCGTGAGTGCGTGGCTGGCGCGCGAGAAAAAAGTTTGGCGGCTGGTTGAAATCGTCGCCGCCAGCGTTTTCGCCTCGATTGTTTTTCTTTCGTTGATAGCGTCGGCGCTTTCGTTCACGGTCGGCGCAACGCTTTTGACCGTGCTTGCTTGCGAAATCTTGTTGATCGGGGGATTGTGGTTTTGGAAACAGAGAAAATAAGGTTCGCCGTCGGCATCGCGTTCGTTCTCGTGCTCGCCTACTATGCTTTTTCCGTGAGGGAAACGCATTGGAACACCGTGACCGCGTGGTACGACGCCGTCGTGACGCGCGACGAAGTGCGTGCCGCGCAGTGGGTTGACGCGAACGTGCCGCACTGGCGTTTGTTCGCTGCGGACTTGTTTTCGTGCGAAATGATTACGACTGTCGCGCGTCAGCACTGCACTATCGGCGGCGCGTGGGAGTTGGCAGACAGGGCGAACGACCGTTACTGGAGCAACCAGATGATGTTTACGGCGAATTCGTCGCTTGACGCGTGGAAGGAAGCGGAAAAATGGAGTGTGGATTACGTTCTCGTCGCGGACCGCAACTCGTTTTACGCTTACGGTTGGAAGCGGCCGAACTC
>CAZOKY010000078.1:2709-4213 GCA_964580705.1 Microcaldota archaeon
GCTGAACTCGCGGGCATAAACTGGTTTTGGTGCATTCGAATCATCGCGCTTCTCTTCGCGGTTTTGCTTCCGCTCGCCGCGTACTGCCTCGCGAAGCGCGTCAGCGGCGGAAACGCCTTTGCGGGCGCTGCAGCCGCTTTCTTTATTTTGTTGACGGCGGGAGTTTCAACGTGGGGCATGCGTACGACCCCGATTTCGCTTGGCGTTATAGCCGTGATCGCGTTGCTTTGGCTTGTTCTCGAACGCAATTGGGTGCTAGTCGTTTTCGGGGGCGTGATGCTGGCGTTGACGCACCAACCGTCGCTTCTCACGTTCTTCGGAGCGTTGTGCTTCTTCTTTGCCGCCAGCAACGCGGGCGCGGCGTGGGGTTTCTTGAGGAAGAGCGGTGCTTGGACTAAGCGGGAGGCAAGCGAGTTTTTGAAGTCGCTCGACTGGCTTCCTTTCGTTGGCGCGCTCGCAGCGCTTCTTCCTTATCTCGCGTGGCACATCGAAAAAACAGGGCTCGGTTGCCTGACGTTGAAGTGTTTGCCGCAAGGCGCTTCGCACGAGTTTGGCGAGTCAGTGAATCTCGCGGATTATTTCGGCGTCGTGCCGGAAAAACTCGCGCCGAAGATTCCGCAGGCGTTGGCGTTGTTCGGCGTGGTTTGGGTGGCGTTCGACAAGCGAGTTGACGGGCGGGCGAAGCTCTTGCTTTACTCCTGGCTTTTGTGGACTCTCCTCTTAGTCAAGAACGAACTCTTCGGAATAGGCGTTTTCACGCAGCGTTTCCTCACGTTTTTCGACGAAGCCGTTGCAGTCTTCGCGGGAATCTTCGTGGGCGGCTTGCTCGTCCTGTTGTGCTCCGTTGTGGAAAAGCGTTTTTCGTCTAACACCGCTTGAAGGCGTGGCTTAATGGCTCGAGTCGAAGCGGCTTTTGATTCAATCGCGAGCGAGTGGAACGCTTACCGCGCTACTCCTTCCTCGGTTTTATCATTATTTTTCGCGCGGTTGCCTAAAAGAAAGGGTTTGGTTGTTCTCGACGCGGGTTGCGGCAACGCGCGAAACTCAATCGAAATCGCGAGGCGCGCGAGCGTCGGCCGCGTCGTGGCAGTCGACGTTTCAAGCGAAATGATTCGCTTCGCCCGAACGCGGGTGAAGAACGCCGGCTTGTCGAAATTCATCCGCCTAATCAAAGCCGATTTTGCGGTCAAGCTTCCGTTGCGTGAAGCGAGCGTTGACGCGGCATTTTACTTGGCGTCGTTGCATCACTTGAAGAAGCAGGAGCAGCGCGCGGCATTCGCTGAAATCGCGCGCGTCGTCAAACCGGGCGGATTGATTTTCGTGTCGGTGTGGAACAAGGCGCAACGCAAGTTTTGGGAGAAACGCTCCGCAAAGCAATTCTTCGTTCCGTGGACGAAGGCTGGCGGCGAACGCGTCAAACGGTTTCATTACTTCTTTGAGGTGCATGAACTGGAATCGTTGGGCGAAAGCAACGGTTTTGAAGTCGTGGACTCATTTTTCGAGA
>CAZOKY010000079.1:0-3999 GCA_964580705.1 Microcaldota archaeon
GTGTTCATCGCGCTCACGACGAAATGACTAACATGACGATTAACGATTCAATGACTTAAGGTAAAACTTGCATGGCTAAAATAATGAACCCCGTTCAAGCGAACTGGAACCACGGCGGGAACGACGGCGAAAAGCTCCTCGACTGGAAGAAAATCCGTTCTATCGTGTGGAAGAATTGGCTCGTCATCAAAGGCGACCGCATCCGCATAATTCCAATGTTGATTTTCCCGATTATAATGATTACCATATTCGGTTTCGCGACGACGGGAACAATCCACGACTTGCCCGCCGCGTTCGTCGACAACGACCACTCCCAAGCGAGCGCCGCACTCTCGCAAGCGTTGCACGGCGTAAACACGATTTCCATTCGCTACGAAGTAGGCACGGAAAGCGAAGCAAAGCGCTTGATGGACGAAGGCTACGTTAAAGTGTTAATCGTAATTCCGTCGGGCTTCGGCGAAGCGCTGGATTCCGGAAGCGCGCCGGCGAACGTAATCGTCAAAGTCGACGAATCCGATTCTTCAGTCGCCCAAATGATTAAAGGCGTTTTGCAGCAAGCCGTAATGGCTTACTCGCGCCAGCAAGCGTTAGCGAAACTCGCCGCGATTCAAGCACGGCAAAACGCGGCTGCGCAAGCCGCAGGCGCGGGCGCCGACGCGCTGAACTCGATAGCGGAAAACGCTGGCGACTCGTCCGCGGTTCAAAGCGAAGCGAAGACGCTCGGCTACGTCGCCGCAGTCCTCAAAAACGACGTCAAGCAAACGGACGCGCAAATCCTCGCGTTGAAGAACGCCATCAGCGGATACGAGGAAACCGTCGACACCAGCGCTAAAGGCGGCGGAGCAGCCGCCGCGTCTTACGATGCCTACGTCGCGCAAATCAAAGCATTGCAAGCGAAACAAGCGAGCGACAAAGCCGCTCTCGCGAGAGTCGTCCAACTGCTCGCGGCGAACGCCAACCGCGCCGCAGGCGACGCGGCAACCGCAGCCGCAGCCGGCGCGGCGGCGCAAGCGGTTGAAGGCGCGGCAGACGCGCTGTCGGACGGCGCGGGAATCGGGCAAGTCGACGTTATTCTTTCCCCAGTTGTTTACGATGACGAACCCGCTTACGCGCAAGGACGCAAACCCATCGATTTCTTGCTTCCCGCCATCATCGCAATGACGATTTTTCAAGGCGCCGCAATGGGAATGGGGCGCGCGCTCGCAGGCGAAAAGAAGGACGGTTCGCTCACGCGCGTTTTCTTGACGCCGACGAGCAACGCCACGATTCTCGTTGGAACGACGCTGTTCTACATGATTTTCGAGAGCGTACGGTCGAGCTTCATGGTTTTCACGGCGATGGTGTTGTTCGGCGTAACGCTCAAGGGAAGCATCATACTCACGTTGTTCATCATAATGATTTACGCTGCAGGCTGCGTCACCATCGGATTGCTGATTTCCGCGGTGACGAATTCGCAGGAACAGTACATGGCGGTGGCGATGCTCGTGAGCTTGCCGACGATGTTTCTTTCCGGCGTTTTCTTTCCGGTGCAGACTATGCCGCCCGTGCTTCAAGGCGTGGCGAACATTCTGCCGGTTTCGTACGCTGCGACGGCGTTGCGCGGCGTTATGATTAAGGGTTTCGACCTCGCGACGGTGATGCCGCAAGTCTTTATCCTCGCGGGTTTCATGGTGGTGTTCATGGCCATCGCGCTCGTAGTGTTCAAAAGGGAAATCGTTTAAGGAAAAAGGAAAAAAAATAAAAAAAAGAAAAAAAACGAAAATGAAAATAAATTGTAGAGTTCAGGTGAGAAAAAAATGGAATCGCGCAATACGGAAAAGAAATCGGAAAAAACGGAAAAGAAATTCGCGGCATTGTTTTTAGCGTCGGCGTTCCTCGCATCGCTGGTTTTGATGTTAACGTTTATGGGAACGCCGGTTTCCGCGCTCGTTGGGCCGGACGTGCGCGTCGTTGCGAGCTCGTTCAGCAACGACTTGACGCCGGGAGCTACGGCCAACGTCACGCTCGCGCTATCAAGCGTCGGCGTCTTTCCGTGCGCCTACAAAGTCACTACTCAAATCGCCGTCTCGTCACCGTTGTCGATTGACGGTTTGGATTCGAAAATAGTCGGAGAAATTTGTTCGCCGAACGAGGCAACAGTTTCCTTCGCCGTGAAAGCGGACGCGAACGCGCCCGTCGCCGCTTACCCCATCAGCTTCGTCACTACTTACGAAAGCGAATACCGGGCGGCGTACTCGTCGTACAACACGGTTTACGCTTCCGTGAAAGGCTCGCCTAAAATATCGGCGCACGTCACGAAAACGAATCCCGTCAACGTTTTTCCGGACAGCGATTTCTCGCTCGACGTCGCAATCGACAACGTGGGCGCTTTCCGCGCCGACTCGCTCACGCTTTTCCTCGCGGCTGAAGCGCCGCTTGAAGTGAGGTCGTCGACCGAAACTCAAAGCGTTGCAACGCTTCAGCCTCGCGCGAGCGTCACTAAAACGTTTTTCTTGCACGCGCCTAAAAACGCTCCCGCACGCAAATATTCTTTGACGCTTACGGCGCGTTACATCGACGAGAACGGCGAAATGAAAACCGCCGTCGTACCGTTAAACCTGGAATTAAGCGGGAAAGCGTTGTTCGAAGCGAGCGACGGCACGCGCTCCGCCTTCGTCGACTCGCGCAACAACGAGTTGCGCTTCGTTTTGAAGAACGTGGGCACCGACACGGCAAAACAAGTTCGCGCGAAACTATTGCCGGCGTTCCCGTTCTCGACGCAGGGAAGCGTTCAATTCATCGACGAGTTGCCGCCCGGCGCTGAAAAAGAATTGGTGTTCTACGTCAACGTCGACAAGGAAGGAACACCCGGGCAATACGCGCTCGACTTAAGCGTTTCATTCGAGAACTCTGACGGCGATTCTTTCACGGACACGCTTCTGATTAGCGCGAAAGCGGAGTACACGCCGTTGTCCAACGCGGTTTTCCTAAACTATTGGTATGCTTGGCTCGCGGCAGCGGCTGCCGCGGTTTACTTCGTTTTGCGCAGGCGGAAAGCCAAAGCTGAAGCTGCGAAAAACAAGAACAAGTAAGAAATTTTTTATCTTTTTATTTTTTCTCGGCTTTGCCGCCCGCGGCTCCGCCTTTCGCTTCGCCTTTGCCTGCGGCGGCCGCGCCTTTCTCGCCGGTTCCCGCGGCTGCGCCGGCTGCTGCAGGCGTTGCCGCGCCTTCAGCTGCCGCTGCGGCGGCTTCGCCTGGCGCGGGTTCCTTCGGCTTTTCGATGTCCTTCTTCTTGAAAGCGTGTTCTTTGCGCGAGAGGTTCGCCGCGTCTTTCGTGATGTCGCGGAGCACGAGTTTCCACGAGCCGCTGAGCTTGATTTGAGCGCGGGTGAAAGCGGCGCGTAATACGGGCAAGTCTCTCGCCATTACGCGCGCGAGGAAGAAAGTGTCGCCGCGCCACACGCGCGCCATTCTGCCTTTCGGGCGTCCGAAAGCGAGCTTCATTCCTTTGGAGATGCGGTCGGCGCCTGCGACTCCTAGCGCGCTGTGTTCGCGCAAGACTAAATGCGCGAAAGGAACGATTTGCAGGTAATAGTTGTTCTCTAAATTCTTTTCCAAGTGCTTGTTGGCGGCTTGCCTTGCGGATTCCATGGAGACGTCGCGGAGTTGGATGGATTTGAGGGCGACGAGTCTGGCTTCGACTTCGTATTTTTTGTCTACGCCCATGTGGTACTGGCGGACTTTCGAGTTCGGCGCGCCTTTCACGAAGGATTTGCGCGGGCGACGCCTTGAAGTGCGAGCCCACGGCTGTCCGAACGGGGAACGACACGTTCTAGCTGGTCTAATCGCCATTTAGCATTCACTTTGCGGAAAAACTTTTAAAACTCCTGAAACAAAACATCTAAAACTTTTTTTCTCATTAGAATGAGAGGCAATTATTTGTTTGAAGTGGTTTAAAAACGTTTTCGAAAGAGCAAACAACGAAAACGCAAAGCGCGAAGAGTGAAAGAGCAAGGAGCA
>CAZOKY010000080.1:0-3703 GCA_964580705.1 Microcaldota archaeon
TCGGAACGAATCCGGGAAAGTCGACGAACCGCTTGATCTTCAATTCGTGAGCGAACTCGATCATTTGGTTCCGCAGCTCGCCTTTGCCGCTCATGACGAAGCGGATGCGCTTGTTCGGCTTGTTTTTTTCAAGGATTTTTTTGGCGGCGAGCAAAAAATATTTCGGGCCTTTTTGCGCGGCGATGCGCCCGTGAAACAAGACGACTGGGTGCCTTGGATTTTCGTGCCTCGCTTTGTTTTCAAACCGTTGCGCGTCAACCGCGTTGTACACCACGCTTACCTTGCTTTTCTTGGCGCCGAGCTTGCGGACGACCGTGTTTTGAGTGTGCTTGCTGACTGCAATGATTTTGTCGGCGTTGCGCGCCGCGAAGCGTTCGGTTGAAAGCAAACGCTCGTCGGGCTTGGCTTCCCCGCACTGGTCGAAAATCGTGCTGTGCACAGTCCAAACGACGGGTGTTTTCGTTTTGCGTCCGGCGAGCCACGTTCCTTCGGCAACGTAGTTTCCTTGAGCGTGAATCAAATCGTATTCCCGCGTCTCGTGGTTTTCAATGATTTTTTTCGCCAAGCGGATGTTGTAAGCGGCGACTTTCTTCAGTTTCTTCAACGGCGTCCGCCAGTGCGTTTCAACCGTTTTTTCGTTTTCTATCGCGCTGGTTTCGACTCCGACTCCGAGGTACGGGTTCAATCGTTCGGTGTTTTCGTGCATCGAACGTTGTTCGACGTCGTAATAGACTTGAATGAACCGCATTTGCTTGTGCGCGTGACTGCACGAGTTTTGCGGCAAGTAAAAATCGATTTCAATTCCGCGCGACGCTAGCGCTCGCGTCAAGTAAAGGCAGTGCACGCCCAGTCCGCCGCTCATGAACGGCGGAAACTCCCATCCAACCATCGCTATCCGCAATACGCATCTTCCCGTTTTCTTCATTCTCTTGTTTTTTGAAACTGGTTTTTTCTTTTTTTCATTTTTCTTTTTTTAACTTTTTTTCGTTTTCTTTTTTTCGTTTTTCGCTCGAATTTTTTTCAGCATCAAGTTATGTTTTGTTTCGTTAAAAAGAGTTGTTTTCACGTTTTTGAAGGGTTGAGGCGTCGGCGTTCAAGGAATCGCTTTGTGGACGCGAAACGCGGCCAAAGCGCTGTTTTTAAAATCAGTCGGCGTTAGCCTTGACGAGGAGGCGGTGTCGAATGCCGAAACAAAACAAGAGCGAGAACCGCGGGAAAAGCAAGGCGTGCTGCGGTTTGATGAGTTGGAGCGACTCGCGAATCAAGAACCTCGACTCGTGGGACATGGCGCTCACGAAAATCGGCGTGGCTGCGTTCGTGCTCGCGCTCGCGAAGTTGTGGACGCCGCTGTTGTCGCTGGACTGGTACTGGTACGCGTTCGTGTTCGTTCTCGCGGCGTTGAGGCCGTTCCTGAAGTTCTTCGGAAAGTAAGAAGCTTCACCGCCAACGCGCTTTTTTCACTTCCTTTTTTTCTTTTTTCGTTTTTTCGTTTTTTTCTTTTTTTTCGTTTCAAACCGCGTTTATTTAATTGCGCGCCGCCAGAACACTTTCAGGAGATTTCGGGGGGAGTTTGAATGATTCCAAAAAACTCGTTCGGCGGTTCCCGGGCGTTGAACTCCGAGTTAACGCGCCGTGCGAGACTCCTTTTGCAAACGGACCCGCGTTCGGAAGCAAGCCAAGCGCACGTCAAAGCATTGCTTACAGCGGCAAATGGAGTCGACGGAGCGATTAAAGCGTTTATTGCTTCGAGCCGGGGAATGCCAAACGCGCAAAAACTTCGCGCCGGCGCGTTCATTGCGTTACTGCCGGGCGTTTCGTACTCGGACATCGCCTCGGCTTTAAGAGAGATTCACGGCGACAACGCCCGCAATTTAGGCAAAGGAGTTTACCACGCGTGGAGCGGCAGCAAGAATCAAGCGGAGCAAGTGAAGCAAGTTGGGCGCACTGTCGCGCACTTGATTGACTGCGTGCAAGGAAAACCGACTGCGCAAAGCCTGGCTCTCGCTGAAAAAGTCCTTAACAGCGCTTTAGGCAGGCGGCGCGCTGAAATTTCTTTAGCTAAAAGCCAAATGCACGCATTTTGGTCGAGAGAGGAGACGCGCGGTGCCTGAGTGGCTAGTGTTAAGCGAAGGATTCGACGCGGCGTTGACGCCTTTCTGCTCGTATTACGACGCTTACGTTTCTTTCCGCGACTCTATAGGATTCGGCGTGAAGGACGCGCTCGTGTTGTTCGAAGGAACGCACTTCTGGCAAGGCTTTCGCCGCAAGCCGTTCATCGCGTGCGGGAAAGCCGCGTTCGCGAAATTTCGTGATTCCGCTGATTACTGCGCGTTGTTGGAGAAAAATCACCGCGAAGGAATACGGCGAATGACCGCGGTTGCCGACAAGGCGCTTGAAGCCGCGCGTCGCCCTTCGGGTTGCTCGAACGACGAGGCTGCCGCGCTCGTTGGAGAGTTCGATGCGGCGTTCGATTACGCCAGCATGTGGGGCGTCGTGATTTCTACGATGGAGTACGGCGACAACCTTCTCTCGTCTTACTTGCTTGATTATTTCAAGAAAATCGCTCCGGAACGCAACCCGAACGAAGTTCTCGAGGCGCTGGCTTTCTGCGAAGAAAAAACGTTCATCCAACAAGAACGGGCGGAGTTACTCGCGTTGCTTGACGAGGTCTATAGCGCTGGGACAGACGCGGTTGACCTCTTGAAGAAACCCGTTGCTGACGGGTTGGCTTCGCTGAAAAAGAGTTTTCCCGCACTGGCAGGCAAGCTCGCGGCGCACGCCCGCAAGTGGGTTTGGATTGCTTACTCTTACACCGGTCCCGCAGTCGGAGAAGACTTCTTTTTTACGTCGTTGAAGGACGCGGCGACGCGCGGCGAAACGCTGGCAGGTGCGGAAGCGAAAAAAGCGGCGGCGTTGAAGAAGCGCGTAGCCCTTGAACGCGCGCTCGCTCTCGACGAAGCGCATTCGCGCTTGGTGCGAGTCGCACGAATCCAGCCTTTCCTTAAAGCGAAGCGGAACGAGGCGATGTACTATTGCGATTACGCTTTCGACGAGTTGCTGCAAGCGTTTTCCAAGCAAACCGGCGTCGGAGTTCACGAACTGCGTTTTCTTTTGCCGAAAGAATTAATCGCTGCGCTCAAAACGGGAAAAATCGACGAAGCGTTGATTGCACGCCGCACGAAAGGCGTCGCGCTCGTTTGGGAGAACGGCGAGTTTCTAGGCGTTACCGACGGAGAAGCCGCGCTCGAATACAAGAAAACGCTCGTTTACCCGGGTGCGGTTGCCTCGGCAAAGGAAGGCGAACTGAAAGGAATTTGCGCTAGCGCGGGAAAAGCGCGCGGCCGCGTTTCCATCATTCTTTCGTTAAGCGACTTCGGAAAATTCAAGGATGGCGACGTGCTGGTCAGCGTGGGAACGAACCCGTCTATGGTGCCATTGATGAAGCGCGCGGCGGCAATCGTGACGGACCAAGGCGGTTTGACGTGTCACGCTGCAATCGTGAGCCGCGAGCTCGGCGTTCCTTGCGTCGTGGCGACGAAGGCGGCGTCGAAAGCGTTGCGCGACGGAGACGTAGTTGAAGTCGACGCGAGCGAAGGCGTAGTGCGCAAAATCAAGTGATTCGGCGCGATTCCAGAGCGTCAAATGCCGTTGAATTCGCCGAGGAAAATTAAGGCGTAAACGACGGCGAGCAACGCGTAATTCG
>CAZOKY010000081.1:0-3651 GCA_964580705.1 Microcaldota archaeon
TACTCGTTCGGGCGTTAATTCGCCTAGAACGCGCACCGCCAAGCCGGGACCTGGAAACGGTTGTTTGCTGAAAATCGTTTGCGGAATGCCGAGCTCTTTCGCAACAAGGCGCACTTCATCCTTGTATAAATCCCGCAACGGTTCCACGAGCTTGAACCCCATTTTCTCTGGCAAGCCGCCGACGTTGTGGTGCGATTTAATCGTGTCGCGCGTTCCGCCGCCGCCTGCTCCGCTCGCGCCGCTTTCAATCCAATCCGGCGCGATAGTGCCTTGAAACAAAAACTCGGCTTTGGTTTTCTTGGCTTCGCGCTCGAAAACGCGGATGAACCGTTCTCCGATAATCTTTCTTTTTTTCTCGGGTTCGGTAACGCCTTTCAAGGCTTCGAAAAATTCTTTCTCCGCACGCACGATTTCAAGCTTGATGCCGAGCTTCTTGAATACCGCGGCGGTGTTTTCGGCTTCGCGCTCGCGCATGAAACCCGAGTCCACGAATACGGGGTGCAAGCGGGCGCCGAGAGCGCGGTAGGCGATTACTGCGGCGGTCGTGGAATCCACGCCCCCACTCGCACCTATGACCGCAACACCGTCTTTGCCGACTGCTTCCTTGATTTTCGCGGTTTGTTCTTCGATAAACTTCGAGGGTTTGAACGCCAAAACAAAGCCACCTTCTAACTGGTTTCGTTTATTATCGCGCGACGAGTTTTTAAACTCTCGCCTCGTAAAAATAGTTTCAGACGTTTAAAACCGACAAGCAACCGCTAATTTGTTTTGCGTCGAGGAGTTGTTTTAGTGGAATTCAAGAAATTACGTGAAGCCGTCTACGAATTGCCGAAAGAAGGCGCGATGCGTGTTCCCGTGCGCCTCTATGCAGGCGAATCCTTGCTCGCGAAAATGAAAACCGACCGCACGCTCTCGCAGGCGCGCAACGTCGCCGCGTTGCCGGGAATCATCGAGGCAAGCATGGTAATGCCTGACGGCCACGAAGGATACGGTTTCCCGATTGGAGGCGTCGCCGCGTTTTCGTTTAAGGACGAAGGCAACGGCGTGGGCGTAGTCTCGCCAGGCGGAGTAGGCTATGACATAAACTGCCTTTCCGGCGATTCGCGCGTAGAATCAGCTTTAGGCTATTGGAAGAAAATCGAATCATTTGATTTTAGTGCCTGCGAAGACGCTAACCGAAAAATGGTGTTAGGCAGCAAAGTTCAAACGATGAACATTAGCGATGGAAAGCGTGAATCAAAGCGAATCATCGCTTTCATGAAAAAAACTGATTTAGTCTACGAATTAGTGACTAAAACTGGTTTTGCGGTTAAAGCAAGTGCGGACCACCCGTTTCTCACTCGCGATGAAATGAAGCCGCTTGCATTGCTTTCCGTTGGAAACGAAGTCGCTGTAAGATACTTTGAAGGAACGGAGTACGACGCGCCTTTTTCACTGCCTGGTTTTTCCGAGGAACAAACGGGGATAATCGCTAAAATATTTGGTTACCTGCTTGGCGACGGCACGATTTCATTCAGCCAAGGAAAATACCGCGTTCAAGCCTTCGGAAACAAAGCCGACTTGGAAAAAATGAGCCGCGATTTGGCAGAGTTAGGCATGAAAAGCAGCGTATTCGAGAGAACACGCGAATGCAGTATAGAAACGCAATACGGCCGCAAAAGCTTTTCATCAAATTGCGCGGAACTGCATTGTTATTCTCAAGAATTCGCCAAAACTTTAGTGGACCTAGGTTTTCCAGTTGGAAAGAAAACCGAGTCCGATTATAGCGTGCCCGAATGGATTATTAACGCTCCAAAGTGGATTAAACGCCTTTTTTTGGCTGGCTTTTTCGGCGCAGAACTTTCAACGCCAGCTACTCACTGCAAAACAGGATTTTATTCGCCAATACTATCACAAAACAAGAATGAGACGTTCAAGCAGTCCGGAAGAGACTTTTTGATTAAAATAATGAATTTGCTTGAAGAGCTGTCTGTGCAGTCCACTAAAATTGCTGAAAGAAAAGAATTCAAAAACAAGAGAGGCGCAACGATTCGTTTAAGGCTTGAAATTTCCGCTGAAGAAAACAACTTGCTTGCATTATGGAGAAAAATAGGTTTCGAGTACAACGAAAAACGCTCTCATGCAGCAGAGATAGCCTGCGCGTACATACTCGAAAAACAAGGGCACACTAAAAAACGAATGAGCTTAAGAAACAAGGCAAAAGAACTGAAGTCAAAAGGATTGCGAATAGACGAAATAGCGGAAAAACTCGGAACGAACAAACGGTTTGTTGAGAGAAGCGTTTACGAAAAAACTGGAACCCGCTTGGCGCTCGACTTTGTTTCTTTCAAAACGTTTTCACTGCAAAAACAGCAAGAATTCAACGAATACGGTTGCTTGTTCGACGAGGTAAAATCAATCAAACAAAACGGAGTCGAAGAAGTTTATGACTTCACGGTCGAAGACAACCACAACTTTGTGGCTAACGGCTTCGTTGTTTCAAATTGCGGCGTGCGCTTGCTCACGTCTACGCTTACCGCGGAGGAAGTCAAGCCGCGCATCAAGGAAATCGTGGCGGCGTTGTTCGCGAACGTGCCGAGCGGCGTGGGAAGCAAGAAAATACGCGTGGACGAGCGAACGCTCGGGGAAGCCGTAACGCACGGAGCAAAGTGGGCCGTCGAACAAGGTTACGGCGTGGCGGACGACGCGGAACACTGCGAGGAAGGCGGCGCAATCGCCGGCGCAGACTTCTCGAAAGTCACGCCGCAGGCGCGCAAACGCGGAATGCCTCAATTCGGCACGCTGGGAAGCGGCAACCATTTTCTTGAAGTCCAACGCGTGGAAAAAATCTTTGATCCAGTCGCCGCGAAAGCGTTTCGTTTGCCGCCTGAAGGCGGCGTCACGGTAATGATTCACTGCGGGTCGCGCGGCTTCGGACACCAGACGTGCGACGATTACATTCGCGTAATGCTTCGCGCAAGCGAAAAATACGGCATCCCGCTTCCCGACAAAGAACTCTGTTGCGCGCCCCTCGGTTCGCCTGAAGCAAACGATTACTTCGGCGCCATGAACTGCGCCGTAAACTACGCTTTCTGCAATCGCCACGTTATAGCGCATTGGGTGCGCGAATCCTTCGAGCAAGCGTTCGCGAAAAAACAAGGTGATTGGGAAGCGATGGGACTCCGAACGGTTTATGACGTGTGCCACAACATCGCGAAACTCGAAGAGCACGCAGTCGGCGCGAAAAATGGAAAGGAAAGAAAGGTTTGCGTTCACCGCAAGGGAGCGACGCGAGCGTTTTGGAGCGGGCGAGAAGAAGTGCCTGCTGCGTACCGCAGCGTCGGACAACCCGTTATTATTCCGGGAACGATGGAGACGGCGAGTTACGTTCTCGTCGGCACGCCGAGCGCGGCGGAAACTTTCGGCAGCGTCTGTCACGGCGCTGGGCGCGTGATGTCGAGGCACGACGCAATCCGCGCTTTCCGCGGCTTGTCCGTTCAAAGCGAAATGGCTAAGCGCGGAATAACCGTTCAAAGCGTCGAGCCAGTAACGCTCGCCGAAGAAGCGGGCGGCGCTTACAAAAACGTGGACGACGTCGTTCGAAGCGTCGAGCAAGCAGGGCTAGCGCGCATCGTGGCGAAACTCACGCCGTTAGGAGTAATCAAAGGCTGA
>CAZOKY010000082.1:0-3597 GCA_964580705.1 Microcaldota archaeon
CGCACGATGTCGGCTCGAATGTCGCTGGGGACGGGCGCGCGTTCGATAGTCGCCTTGATTTCGTCGCTCGCGCGCTGGAGGGCTTCAGCGTCGTTGACGTCGAGCGAGGCGAGTTTTTTTTCGATGAAGGCGTTCAAGTTGTTTTCGCGCATTGCGCGGTTGAAGGCGCCTACGCTTACGACGAATCCGCCTGGAACGGGTAATCCCACTCGCGTCATTTCTCCGAGGTTCGCGCCTTTTCCGCCGGCGATTGGAAGGCTTTCTTTGCCGAGTTCTTCAAACCAGTAAATGTTTTTCATTTCAGCCATTTTCCGCAACACCTCTTTTTGCCGACGCGAAAATCGTTTTTCCCTTAAATCGTTTGCTCTCGGTTGTTTAACGTTAACGCTTTTCGGCTTTAACTAGCCTTCCAGAAAAAGGTTCCCGTTTCCGAGAGGGATTACGCTTTACCAAAAACGGGTATTAAAGCTTTGCGAAAAACTAGGCGAGTTATTGGTTTTTTAAGACGCTGAAGCAAATTTGTTGCATGGTTCGCCCGTTTTACGTCGCCATGCCTTCGGTGAGACGATACGTATTGTCTTCGCTTCCGAAGTGGTGGATGCACGCCGTTGAAGCGCGCGGCGGCAAAGAAATTTTAAGTAGATTGTCTTCTCAGTCGGCTGATTCCAGCGGAGAAACGCGAAAAATTTTGTTTAGACTGTCCGAAGGTTTGAAGCGGCGTAAGCTCCTGGGTTCTCGAAAATTCGGCGGAGAAATACACTTCATAGTAGTGGATAGTTCCGCTTTTTATCACGAGAAGCCGTTGAGCGAGACGCACACCCCGGCTGCAGTCGAATTGGCGCGCACACTAAACTCCGTTGGAAACGATTGCGGCATATTCGTTCACTACGTTACTTCGGACGAAATCAATATTTTGCGCGGAAGCCCTGCGCATCAAATTAGTTTAGGGCCTAAGTGGGAGCGTTTGCAAAATTTCAATCCTTTTTGGTCTGTAACTGCGGGCAAAGGCAGGGTTTTCGTTGGTCCGGGAGCGGCTATGAACATCGCTTTGTCTTTCGCTAGACGGCTTCACGAGAAAACGGGCCGAACCGGTGAAGCGGATTACTGGCGGTTGAACGACGACTTGGTTCCAGTGGACCGCCCGGTTTCTTGGTTGGGCCGAGAAAAAGCGTATAGGAACGTTTTCTTGGATCAACAGGAAATATTTGATGGCTTGGTTGCGCGCGGGGGGTACCGCGGTTTTCAAGGTTCTGAAGGTCATCGCGTGCCGAAAGAAGGTTTGGCGGACTTTGCTTTTCGAGTTTATCGGAATCATCCCAGCAAGACGCCTTACTACGCTACGGCTTACAACGATGAGTTTCGGTACCAACCGCGTTCAGGCGCTTTTTTTGAGACTCCTGATTACTTGGTTCACGTAGGCCGGGAAAGCACGTGGAAAGTTCCGATGAAGTTCGTCTTCGGAACGTACGCGTTCGACTCCGATAAAATTCCTATTCCCGCGGACGAACGTTTTTTTAACGCGGTTTTAAAAAACTCGGGCGCCGATTCAAAGAAGCTTTTTGGAGTAAATCGTTAGCAGCGGCTTGAAGCCGAGTTTCGCGTGAAACTTTTTGGATTTCGTGTTCACTTCGAACACGTCGAGCATGATTTCGCGTATCCCGCGTTTTCTCGCGATTTTTTCGAGCGCGGCGTAAAGCGCGCGGCCGACTCCTTTCCCGCGCCAGCGGGCGCCGACGAAGCTCCAGGAAACCCAAGCGTATTCGTTGTTCCACTTTCCGTAGTTTACTCCGAAAGGCGTTTTTCCGCTTGTTTCAAGCCAAGCGAAGCCGACGCGTTCGCCCGCTTCGTCTTCAGCGATAGTGATCTTCCTGTTTTTGATTGCGGTTGCCGCCTGCTTTCTTCGTTCAACGGCTTTTTTCTTCGTCGGCTTGACTTTTTCGATTACGAATTCGACTTCGTTCATGCCGCGCACCACGAAATCCAAGTCGCTTGGTTTCGCATAACGGAAACGCAATTTAAGTTTCTTCATTTTTCTTTCGCCTTCAGGAATTCTTCCGCCTTGCGCAGCATTTCCTTCGCGTTGTTGAAAGTCGCGCGCCGCAGCGCTTCTTCGAACGGAAGCCAAACGAATTTCGAGTGTTCGAAGGAAAGCGTTACTTTTGATTTGAAAGGAACTTCGCCTAGAAAGAAGACGACCGTCTTCGAAACGAGCCGTTTTTTGTCGCGGAAGAAGTAGTGCAACGATTCCTTGAAGCCTTCGACGAATTTGAATTCGGCCAAACCAGTTTCCTCTCGTAATTCGCGGATTGCGGCTTGTTTTTCGTTTTCGTTTCGCTCGATTCCGCCTTTAGCGTAATCCCAATGCCCGTTTTCGCCGTATTCGAGCAACAAGTATTCCCGCGCGCCGCGCGCCCCGTTTTTGTTTCGGAAAACGATTATTCCCGCGCTCTTGCGGAAATCCGTCTTCGGCTTGTTTTTCGGTTTTTGGTTCGACATTATTGGCATCGTTTTCACTTTTTTTTCGCGAGTTCGCCGAATTCTGCAAAAAGCGCCTGCGCTTCGTCCTGCGCGACGACGGCGCGTTCGAGCACGCGCTTGAACGCCAAACTGACTTTCTTCTTGTCTCTGACGCCTTTGGTTTTTCCCACGATGCGGGTGAATAGTGACGCCAACGCTTTTCTTTTTTCAGGCGAGGCGGCTTTGTAGAGCCTGTTTTCGTCAGCTTGGTTTTCGTTTTCTTTCCTGCGGAACTCGTAAAGCGTTACCGCCACCGCGTGCGAGAGATTCATTACTGCGTAATCCGCGTGCGTCGGAACGAAAGCGGTGAAATCGCATTGCGCGATTTCGTTTTGCGTCAAGCCAACGTCTTCAGAGCCGAAAACTAACGCCACGCTCTTAACGCCCGACTTCTTGGCTTTCGCTGCGGCCTGCGCCGCCGTCACGCAGTTCTTGAATTCCGCGGAGTGAAAGCGAGCGGGCACGCCCGTCGTAGCTATGACCAAGTCAAAGCCCTTGATTGCCTGCGCGAGCTCGTTGAAGACAGGCGCGTTTTTAGCGAGGGGCCACGCGTGCTTAGCGTACAACCGCGTCTGAAACCCTATTTTGCATTGAGGCTTGACGAAGCGCAGGCTCGCGCCGAAGTTCGCGCAAGCGCGCGCCGCAGCGCCGACGTTGAGCTCGTGAATGGAGCGAACGAGCACGCAAGCCAATTCCAACGCGGCTTGCTTGGTTTTGGAAGTTTTTTTTGTCGGCATGGCGCTGAAAACCTTTTTTAACGCGGAAATGTTAATGCGTGGCGTGGTTAAAAGAATTCTTCTACTGGCGTTTTCGGCGTTTTTCGTTTTAACGCTTTGCTTTGCAGGCTTCGCGCACGCGGAAATCTCGAGCAGCGCCGCGCAAGAGAAGGCGGGCGAAGTTTTGGGTGCGGACGCGGGCAACGCGAACTCGCTCGCGCAACCGCTGGAAGTAGGCTCCGACAAGTACTGGGTCTTCTTTTTCTCCATTTACTCCCCCAAGCGAATGCTCGTCGCCATCAGCGACTCGAAGCCCGAGCAAGGCGTTTTGACTGACCGCGACCGGTTGTACCGAATAGGGAGC
>CAZOKY010000083.1:0-3455 GCA_964580705.1 Microcaldota archaeon
GAAACAATTGCGCGTTATCCACGCCTTGCCCGGCGCGATTACGCTGAAAGGCTTTGCCGCGCTCCGCTTTTTGAGCGCGCGCACGCGCTTGACGGCGTTCGCGTTGCGGGCGTCGCAACCCACGCCGTACACCGTGTCCGTCGGGTAAATTATTACGCCGCCGCGCTGGAACGCGTTCGCTATTCTTGCGAGCGTCTTCTTGTCCGGCGCAGTTTTTTCGTCGAGCTCGATAATTTCAGTTTTTTTCTTTGTTTCCACCGTTTTCTTCGTTTTCGTCGTTTTCTTTGCGTGCATGCTTGAAGCTACCCTCTTGTTTCGTTTAAAACTTTTGGAACGTGGTTGGAACGCCGGAACGCGGTTATCACAGTTCGCCGATGCGGCGCCGCTGCTTGCGCTTCATTCTCTTGCGCTTTTTCTTAATCCACTTCCATCTCATGTGCCCGACTTTTTTCCACTTTCTTGGTCTTGCGCCCAAAAACAATCACTCTCAATAATCGAAGAGTTTAGTTTAGACGCGAGTTGTTAATAAACTCTTTTCAAAACACGTTAAGCGCGTTTACGGCATGAAGCGCGGCGCTACCCCTATCCTTCGCGCCATGACGATTGCAGGCTTTTCTTTTTCTTGCACGATTTCCGGCGCTTGCGCGAGCAACGCGGCTACTCCGAGAGCGGCGGCTCCTCCGGCGAAAGCGGCGTGACCCAAGAAAGCGAGGACGGCGGCGGACGTGAAAGCTCCTGCTACGGCGAGTTCTCGCAAGCCGAACCCGGCTTCCAAGGTTTCCACGGCTTCCATTGTTTCCACGGTTTTTTCTTCCCCGAACCCGCGCATTTCGCATTCACCTCCCACGCCCGCAAGGGTTTGCTCTTTTTTTCGTTTCCTCGCTCTTACTTACCCCTATTCATTACGCGACGCACGGCTTCAAGTTTTAGCAATACTAATATATACTAGTAAATACTATTTGGTTGTGTGGAGTGGGATTCATATGGAAACACGGAAAGTCGGGAAGTTGGGGGCGGCGTCTCTCGTCGTCTCGTTGCCGGCGGATTGGGTGCGGTTGACGGGCATAAGGAAAGGTGACGACGTCTACGTTTACCCGCACGGGTTGTCGCTCGTCGTGACGCCTCGCGAGCAAAAGCGCGACCGCGGGGAAGCAGTCGTTGACGTGGTAGACGCTCACGGAGCCGTAATCTCGATTTTTGCCCGCTACGTGCAAGGCTTCGATTCGATTCGTTTGGTTGCCGGCAAGGCTTCGAAGAAGGAGGTCGACGACGTTTTGGACGCCGTCGACTCGCACTTGCTCGGCGTCGAAGTTTTAAGCCAGTCGAGGGACGGAGTCACGCTGCAGGTGTTCACTCGCGAGCAGGCGTCGCTTCCGCAGTTGTTCAAGCGCTTGCGTTTCGTAATCAAAAGCTTGTCGGCGCTGCTCATACAGGAAATGCGGGGCGCGCGCTTCGATTCCGCGCAAATCAAGACGTTGACGAAGTCCGCGTTCAAGCTTTATTTTCTGACGTTGAGGCTCGTTTACGGCGCGTCGCGCGGCTCGCGCGCGCTTGCCGAGTCCAAGCTTTCTTTTTCGGAATTGATTTCTTTTGCTTTGTGCGCGAAGAATATCGGCGGCATTCTCGACGCCGTCAACAAAGTCGTTCGTTCTTACGATGATTTGAACGCGGGTTTCGAGCAGAACGCGGATTTGATCGGCGTCGTGGAGCGCGCTGTGGCGTTGTACTCGCGTTGCTTGACGGCTTTCTTGGAGAATGAGCGTCTTGATTTCGGGGAAGTTCGTCGCGAGCGCCGCAACTTGATCGTCGCCGCAAGCGCTTCTTTCGGCCGCGCGAGCGGTTTGATGGAGGAGGAAGCGCGGGTTTTGCGTAACACGCAGTCTCTCGCGCACGACTTGGCGGACCGCGCGGGCGAGTTGATGGAATTAGAGGCTAACGCGGAAGGCTTCAAGTGAATTCGTTTAAAATTTTCAGCAAGCTTTTAAACTGTTTTAAACAATATTATTTCGTCGGATTGCGCGTTTTAGCGGTGTTTGAACCGCGTTGAGGTCTTGCGTTTTGGTTTCTTGGAGAGTTAACGTATCAACTCCCGAATTCGAGACGTTCGAAGGAAAGGTGACGCACCTCGGCGCTAACGTGAATTTGCGTTTAGCCAACGACCCTGAGAGTAACTTTCTTTTAAATGCGGATCCGATTGACGGCATACGGCGTTTGCGTATAGATAAACAAGGTCCTCACGCTTGCCCATATAGTTCGGAAGCTAGAGATCAACTTACTCCCGTTGAGCGGCAGCACTTGAAAGCGCTTTTAGACGTTGCGTTGACTGAAACGAGAGCGTTACCGCATTCCGAACTTCACGCTAAAGTTTTGCGTATTCTCGAATCGTGCCACGCCGTGTTTGGGCAAGCGTGAACGCGGGCTTAAGCCTTAACAAAAAAGTTTTTGCTTCCGAAAACCAAGTCGCTTCCGAATTCCAGCGCGCGAACGAGAACCATCAACGCTGCAGCAACCGCCAGCGGGATTCCGAGGAGCGAAGCGAATAACACTGCGCCGGTTGCTTCTTGGACGCCTATTCCCGCGATTGACAACGGCACGAAAGACAACGCCGTCAACAACGCGCACAGCACGACGAACGCCACGAGCGTTGCCGCAGGCGAGTAATAGCCCAGCGCCACGAGGAGGAAGAGCCACGCGGCGCCGCGCAAGACGCTTCCGACGAAGGCGGCTGCGACGGATAACGCGAGTTCGCTGAGTTCAAGGTGTTTCACGAAAACTGTTTCGTAGAACGCCGAGAGCCGGCCGCCTACAACGGGAATCTTGGTTAAGAGTTTTTCGATGAAGCGCACGCGGAACCAGAACAGCGCGAGCGCGGTTACGCTGAGGCAGGCGACGAACACGCCCGCCCACAAGAACGAGCGCGCGAACAAAGCCACGCTCGCCACGATGAGCAAGCCGCGGACGAAGAAGTCGCTGGCGAGGAGCAAGCCGAGGACGCGCGCGTTCGCGGGAGCGGCGCCGTGCTTGCGTAAGCCGACAACCAAGTAAGCGTATCCCGCTCTGCCTGGCGTGACGTCGGAAAGCAGGAGCGCTTGCATGTGGATGAAAAAGATTTCGAGCGTTTTGGCTTTGGCTTTCAAAAAACGGTGCAGGCGTATGGCGCTTATCCAGTTCATCGCCCAGTAGCAAAGCGCGGCGGGAATAATCCAAATGAGTTGCGCCTGCGCGAGCGTTGCGGCGATTGTACGGTAGTCGAATTGCGTCAAAAAAAACCAGGCGACGATTAGCGCGAGGCAGGCGTTGAGCGCGATGAACAAATTGTTTTTCGCGTTTTTCATGGAAGTGTTTTAACACCTCTAACCGACTTAAAAATAGCGGTTGCTAGTGGTTTAATGGACCGGGCGGGAGTCGCACCCGCGGCCTCACGCTTGCGAAGCGTGCGATCTTTAGCAGGAAAA
>CAZOKY010000084.1:0-3430 GCA_964580705.1 Microcaldota archaeon
TCATTTTGGGGAAAGAATGCAACGTTCAAGATAATTGCGTGATTCACGCGGAAACGCGCGACGTAATCATCGGTGAAGGAACAACGCTAGGACACGCTTGCGTAGTCGAAGACTGCTTGATTGGCAAGAATTCGCTCGTTGGAATGAACGCGACGATTTGGGGTTGCGACGTGGGCGACGATTGCCTTATTGCCGCGGGCTCGCTCGTATTGCCGAACACGAAGATTCCCGACGGTTCGCTCGTAATGGGTTCGCCCGCGAAAGTCGTGCGGCCGGTTAGCAGCGAAAACAAGGCGCAGATTCGCGCGTGGCGCGAGTACTACGCGAAACACTACGGTTACGCGCAAAATCAAAAGTAAGTCAACGGTATGCGGGCGGCGGAGTAAGCTTAACGCTCTCCCGAATCACTTTCACCAAGCCAGCCGCCTCGATTTCTTTTGCGACCGCAGGGTGCACGAGCTTCTTCCAGCGAGCGTTACGCTTTCGAATGAGCGAGCGCACGAGAGTAGCGCTGATTCCGCGCCACAAACCCGTTTCGTGCGTCACGAAACCGCGCTCGCGCAAAAGCCGCAACGTCAATGAGTGGTTTGAAAACGCTTCATCGAAACGCGGCACGAGAGTGAACAACGCAGCCAACCACTTTTCGTTGTCGTTTTTGTCTTTCAACTCGAGAACCCGGCACTTTTTCTCCAAACCGTCCGCGCGAAGCGCGGCGTGAACGAGTTTTTCTCTTTCTTTTACGGTTAACGGGTTGTCTCGCGTGCGGTTGATTTGAGTCGAACCGATGACTATGACGACTTCACCGAAACGCTTCACTAAATTCCTTACTACGTGGTGGTGTCCCGCGTGGTAAGGTTGGAACCTGCCGATGAACAAAGCTCGACGAATACGAGGCATAAAAATCACGATCAACGTCACAAATTAAACGTCACAAATCGCGTTCAACGAGAAAATCTGCTAGCGCCTTGAGTTCCGCCTTTGCGCTACTCGGCTTGAGAACGCGGTCGGCTCCGCGCCACGCGCCGCGCACTATTTCCCGCGCTTTTCCTTTCGCGTATTCGATTGCGTCGGATTCACGGATTAACGCGACTGCTTCGCGGATTCTGCGTGAATCCGAAGGATGCGAGTCAAGTAAAGCCTTGAGTCGATTGGCTTTGGCTTTTGGAAGCGTTTTGAAGGCGCGGATTACCATTAACGTGCGTTTCCCTTCGTGAATATCCTCGCCAAAACCTTTTTGTTTTCCAAACGAGGCGCTTGAAATGTTGAGGACATCATCCTGAATTTGGAATGCTACGCCGACGGCTTCCGCGAACGCGCCGAGCGCTTCCACTTGCGCCTCGCTTCCGCCTGCGGCAATCGCGCCCATTTTCGCGCTCAATCGCGCGAGCGTGCCCGTCTTGAACGCGCACATTTGCAGGTATTCTCGTTCGTTCGGCGTCCCCCAGCTTTTGTGCCACGCGATGTCCATCGCTTGGCCGAAGTGAATGTTCGTGAGCTCGCTCGCGTAAGTTTCGTAAAGCTTCAGCAAAGTCTTGTCGTCGAAACCAGCCTTGTTCTCCAAAAGAACTCGCAAAGGAAGGAAATACATGGCGTTGCTGGCGTTTACCGCTACGTCAACTCCATAGATTTTGTGGATACAAGGCTTGCCGCGGCGCAGTTCCGAAGAATCCTCGACGTCGTCCGTGAGAAGCGAGCCTTCGTGAATCACTTCGCTGAGCACGACTAAATCCTTGGCTCTAGCTAAACCGCGTTTTCCGCCGACTGCTTCCGCGGTCATTAGCAGGAGGGCGGGACGCCAGCGTTTGCCGCCGCGGTCAAGCAAATCCCAAATCGGTGCGCTGAGCGCCTTCGTCGCGGTGCGCGCGTCGTAAGCGTAACGCGGCTTGCCTGCTATCGCGCGCAAGCTGCGCTCGTCGAAACGCCGCGGAATCGCTCGCTCGATGGCAACCTCGATCAGGGGCTTGCGTTTTTCAATCGCCTTGAGTGCGTCAACCATGAGAATCAAAGAATATTAGCGCGAGGCGTTTAAATAAAGTCCCGTCGCTAAAAATAAGTGGATTAAAATGGGATTGCCGAGACACGCGTTCAGAGGAAGCAAAGCGGGCTTGCAAGAACTCAGATTTCAGAGGAGCGTTGAAGCCGCGAAACCAGCCGAATGGGTTTCAAGCGAAAACTGCATGGAAGAAAAAAGCTTGCTTGAGGGACTCGTAAAGAACCGCTCGAAAGTGTTGTGCGTGGGCGCGTACGGCTCGCCGTGGGGCGACCCGACCCCGTTGTGGCTAGCGCAAAAAGTCAGAAGCGGCAACGTCACGATAATCGATGTTCGCGGGGGAGACACAAGAGTCGAACATCCGTACTCTGGAATCCTCGGGTATATCTCAAATGCTTCTAGCGGAACCGTGCGAGAAAAGTTGCGCGCAGCAAACGAAAAACTTGCGGCAATCGGAAAAACTAGCGAAAAAATCGGGGCGGGACTGCGCGCATTGGATTACGACGGCAACGATAGGCGACGAGTCGGCTACGTCGGCGGGCTGCGACCCTATCGCTCGGACGCGCGCCGACTTGAACCCTTCGGGTTTGGAAAAACGAGAATCAGGTTACTGCCCCGCTTGGCTTGGGATACCGCGCTTCCAAGCAAAAGCTTGGATTTAATAGTCGACCGCGGCACGTGGTACGACTACTACAGAGAAAACAGCACGCAACTTGGAAAAGCGCTCGGCCATTATCTTGAACTCTTGAAGCCCGGTAGCAAAATAGTTTTTTCAATAGGAAAAACCGAAGGACGCATTACCAAATTTTCTTCAGAATCGCTTTCAGCGTTAAGACGGTTGCTCGAAGAAAAAATCGCGGAAGGAAAAATCCGCGTCGAAGAAACGGACATTATTCCATCGCAAGGAAAACCGTTGTGGCCGAAAGGCTTAGCAATCAGAGGATACAAATACGCTTCCGCGTTCGTGGTAACGAAACTGGCTGAACGCAAGCAATAACAACAACAATCACGTCAAAAAAAACAAGGTTGAACAAATGAGTTTAAACGAAGTGGTCCGCAAGCACGCCCTGAAAAACGCGGCGGATTACGGCAAGGCGCAAGCGGGCAGCGTCGCGAGCAAAGTGTTCGCGGAAGCGCCCGACGCGAAGAAAGACGTCAAAGCCCTAATGAAAATCATCGCGGAAGAAGTCTCGCGGGCAAACAAACTATCCAAAGACGAAGTCGCCAAGGAATTATCAAAATACTCGTTCGCGGAAAAGAAGGAAGCGAGCGAAAGCGAAAAGCGCTTCAGGCTCGAAGGCGCGGCGGAAGGCAAAGTCGTAACGCGTTTTCTGCCGGAACCGAACGGCCCCGCTCACATCGGGCACGCGAAAGCCGCGTGGCTCAGCGCGGAAGCAGCGCGCCAGTGGCGCGGCAAATGCGTTTTGCGTTGGGATGACA
>CAZOKY010000085.1:0-3416 GCA_964580705.1 Microcaldota archaeon
CGGTTTTGCCGGAATTTCGCGGCAAAGGCATTGCGAAAAAACTTATTGCAACAGTTGTTTCGAGGGCAACGGCACGCGGCTGTAAAGAAATTTTTCTTTTGGTGAAGAAGGATAACGCGGTTGCGCAGTCTCTTTACGGAAAGCTGGGGTTTGCGTGCCGCGGCGTGCTTGCGGAAAAATTGTGGGGCAAAACGATTCTGCTTTACGCCAAAACGCTTTAGCGAGCGCCGACTATTTTTTTGAGCAGTCGTTTTTTCTTTGTCTGATTAAATCCAACAAGTTTTTTGAAGCGAGCGGCGTTTTTTCTGTTTATTGTTAAAAACCACGTTTCGTCTCTGTTTTCGCCCGTTATTTGGCTTTCTATTCCCAAAGTTGAAAGCATTTTTGCGGCTTGTTTTACGCCCGATTCATTTTTGATTTTAATTCTAATTCTTTTTTCTTTCAGGTCTACCGTTCCTTCATCATCGAAAAACGCGCGCAGCCAAACGCGTTTTGTTTTTTTGTTACTCCTAATTATTTCGGCGCCGATGAACCATTCTTTGCTTTTTCCCGCCCCTAATTTTTTGAGTCGCGTAAAAATTCTTTTTGATTTTGTCCGTCGTTCTCCCGTATTTCGTTTACATCGAACGCCAAAAACCACGTTCATGTCGTCATCAAACTCTTTCAGCAACTTCTTTTCGTTGTTGGCGTAGCCGACCTCGTATCTTCTTCTGTCGCGATAATAGCGTCTTCCATGTACGACTTGGAGCACGTGTTTTTCAATATATTCTGACAACCAGCCGTCTGAACAAACATGCGCGTGTATTCGCGCCTCCCGGAAATTCATACATGGCTTATGCTATTCGGATTAAAAAAGTAGCGGGGAGAGGAATTTCAGTGAACGCCGAATTTAATCGGTGTTCGCTTTTGAACCTCCGGTCTTTACCCAAGGAAAGAAGCGGTTTGCTTCGTTCCTTTCCGGGTTATGAGCTTCGCCCCCCGGCGGTTTTTACGCGCCGAAGTCCAGCGGGCACTCCTGGCTACCCTACCCCGCTATCGCACAGGAAAATAAGTTTTGACGAAAGCGTTATTTAAGGGCGCGCTTGTTAGCCGTTTGTCCCGCGGACGCTCACTTTGTGCGTCAAATCGGCCACCGCGATTTTTTTCCGGTCTAGGGCTGCGCTTCCGCCGAACGACCGCCGTTCTTCAAAACCAAGCTGGTGCGAAAGCTCGTTTAATCTCCTGAGCGAACTCCTCGCCTGTTCCGCCGTTAATCCGAGCGACTCGATTTCCTTTGCGGTCTTTGCGTTTTCTAAATCCAGTTCCGTTTTGTCTTGCAGATACTGCAGCATTTTCAAGTCCGCACGCGCCTTTTCTCTCCCGGTTTCCGTAGTGTGTAACGTGATTATCACGTGTTGTGCTTTGCGTTTGCGCCAGAATTGAAACCAGCGCACGGTTCTGTATGCCGGCTGGTCTAGGCGGCGTTTCTGGCAGGTTATTTTGGCGATTCGCGAGTCCGTTTCGGCTTCGTAGTATCTGCCAAAAAACTCGGTTCCGTATTCGTGTATCGGCGGCAGACACGTGCTTCCTTTTTTTGTTTTTGGCGGCAGCGATTCAATGATTTTAACCCCCTTAGAAAGCGCCAGCGCTCTCAATATGGCGATTGGCAGTGCGAGGTGAGTGAGCCCGCGGGGTTCGAACGACACCAGCCAACCCCGGGTTTCCGTTTTTGGCAAAGTAAGCGCGTCCGCAACTTGAAATTCAGCTATTCCACTCCGCGGAAATTCGCTTCTGGCTTTTTCAACCATGATTGCGGAACCGTCCGAGCAGTATACTAGTGTTTTTTGTCTTTCTCCAATTTTTGCGAGTGCTGCTGGCCAGTTCGCCTTGCCGTGAGCGAAAAAGTGTATTGGCTCTCCGGGCTTTATTCCGAGCGCTCGGTCCGTTAAAACGCGCCTGTCGACGGGTATGGTGGCGTGGTGCAAAGCCGTTTCAATGTAGTCCGTATAAGGGTCGCGTTTCAGCGTTATTTTTTCGAGGTTCGGAATACGTACGTGCACGTTGTTTTCATCCCGTTGTTTTTTCTCCGTATTTAGTTTGCACTAACTTTTATTAATAAGCTAGCGCCCGCGGGGGTTACGCCGTGTTTAGCTAGTTCTGGTTCGCAAGGATTTTCTCTATCGTCGAGATGCGTCCCTCGAGCGCGGCGTGTTCCTTCGAGTTGTCAAACCACGCCAGCTTGCTCGCGCACTTGGGGCAGCGGAACGCGGCTTCAGTCGCCGCGTCGAAATGCAACTGCACGCACCCCTTGCGGCAGCGGTAGAACGTGGCGCCTTCCTCGGCGTTGTGGCGTTCGCGCAGCGAGTCGAGTTCGTTGCGTTTCGCCGTAAAGAAGTTTCGCAAGGCGCGGTCGGTGTCGAACTTCCAAGTGTACGTGAACCAGCCGTTGGCTAAGTTTTTCTCGCGAGTGTAGTTGATGAAGCCGTGCTTGTGCAAGACGTTGAGCAACGCGCGGATGTTAGCCATCTTGTACTTGGTTTTTTCCTCGATGTTTTCGTCCGTGGCTCCGTCTCCGATGGTTTGCAGGACTTTGAGGCCTTGAGGCGTCGCGACTTCGGCGACGTGTTCGTAGAAGCTTTGAGTGAGGGGGTTTGCGGCGGGGTTTGACTTGTTTTTGTATTGGTCGGCTATTGAACGGCGTTGTCTCGCAGTTCTTTTTACCGTCATAGCTAGATTCTCGCATTCAATTCGTATATAATTCTTTTCCACAACCGTTTGGTAGTCCCGCGTTAGTAGTGAAAACGACGTTTTTTTCGCGTTTCGATTTTTTTACCGGGTTTTTCGGCGTTTTTTCTTGGAAACGGTTTTTCCTCGTGCGTTCGGCGTGATTTTAATGCGTGCGCCCGCGAATTTCGCGTTTAACTCTTTTCCGCCGAAGAATTCGTGGAGAAACAAGGCGAGCGCCGCGATTTCGCTGTGCGGTTGCGAGCCGACGGCGACGTTGTAATCGCTTAACGCGTAGACTTCGCTCGGAACTTTTTCCGCGCCGATGATTACGAGAACGTTCTTGTTTTTCGCGGCGCGTGCGGCGCGCCTGATTTCGCCGATTTTTTTCGGAAGCGATTCTCCGTACATACTCAAATGCAATTTGACGCCCTTGAATTTTTTCAAAAATTTTTTCCAGTCGGAGCAGTAACGCGCCTTGAATTTTCCACCCCAGTTTTTCGTTACCCTGCGGACGGTTTCAAGCGGAGTATCATCTTGCTCACCGCTGAGGATAATTTCGTTGGCGCCGAACGCCCGCGCGACCAGGCAGCAGTGAGTCGTGACGCGTACGTCGCGCTTCTTTCTGTGTCCCAAACGCAGCACGACTATTTTTCCTGTTTCTTTCCTTGTTTTCTTCATGGGAATCGTTAAGGAAAACGCTTTAATATGCC
>CAZOKY010000086.1:0-3404 GCA_964580705.1 Microcaldota archaeon
CCACTGCGCCAACTGCCACTGTTGCGCCTTCGCCGATTCCGACTATGGGACACCTCGTCTTGAACGTTTTCACGCCTACGCCGACTCCGTTAACGCTTGAATCGCAAGGCCCGAGCGGCGCCACGGGTTTGTTCACGGCTTTCACTGGCTCCGCAGCGTGGTTGCTCGGGGCGCTGATAGTTTTGGGTGGCGCAGCGTTTTACGCGAACAAACGCGGGTGGCTGCGACTAAAGCGTTGATTGAGACTACGCGGCTTTAAGCGTTTTCAGCGCAGCAGTGCGTAGAAAGCAATTCAAGCCGTTCTTTCTCTTTTTTCTCTTTCTTTTTATTTTTTTTATTTTTTTTCGTTTTTCTTTTTTCCCGTTTTTTCGTTTTTCTTTTTTTTCGTTTTTCAAACCAAACCCGCGGCTTTTTAACTATTTGCGGGTAGTAACTTTAATGGTAAGGTTTTTAAAGGTTAAACTTGAAAATACTGGCGTAGTTTTTGGTGGGTGGGACAAGAAAAACAAATCTTTTTTTGAAGTCTATTTTATTTTCGGCTTTTTGACGGCGTTTTGCGTTTTTCTCGTTCCGATTATGCGACGCGTGCAACGCATGCGACGCGTGCAACGCGATAGCGTTTAATTGGTTTAATCAAAGTTGGAAGGTGGGAAAAATGACGAAAAAATCATTCGTATACGCTTTATTGTCCGTGCTTTTCGTATCCTTCATAGTTTTTGCGAATCTCGCTGGAGCAATCGACGTGTCTTCCTGCGGAACCTTGAGTTTAAGCGGCACTTACGTTTTGACTAAAAACGTTTCAAGCACGGGAACGTGTTTTAAGATTACCGCTAACGACGTGACCGTGGATTGCGACGGGTACTCTGTTTCTTACGTTAACCCGGATTCCAGCGGTGGCAAAGACGGTCACGCGTTTGACGTCATCGGCGTTGACGGGACGATTGTTGAGAATTGCGTTATCTCGAGGCCCACGTTATACGGCAGCGGCAACAACCACGCTTTTTACGTAATTAATTCTTCCAACGGAACTTTTCAGGATAACGTCGTGCTTACCGCGTGCGGCGGAGCAAGCGGTTTCTACCTGGTTTCAAGTTCGTACAACAACATCTTGAACAATAAGATAACCACTTTAAGGTCTGACGACCTTTCTCCAGGGATTCAACTTTTGTCGAGCAGCCACAATAACATCGCAAACAATAATATAACGGCGGCCGCGGGCAGGGGCGTTTACCTTAATTCCAGTCCTTACAACGCCTTGTCCGGAAACGATGTTTACACCCCCAAGGAACAAAGTTACGTTTTGGAAGGCGGAACGCAAGCGAGTTACGACAACGCGATTGACGACACCAATTACGCGGAAGGCTACCCTGTAAACTACACTTTCAACGCGAACGACGCTATCGTGGCTCAAAACATTCCCGCAAACACTTACGGGCAAATAATTTGCGGGTGGTGCGACAACGTCACGTACGACGATGTTACGATGGGCGGAGACGGAATCAACTTGTTCAATACGGCGAACTCGCGGGTAACCAACTCGAACATTAATACTAACGTGGGCGAAAGCATTTAGATTCACGAAAATTCAAATAACAACGCCGTATACGGCAATCGCCTTGTTTCAGGGCTTGGCGGAGTCCACGTCCCGTCGCAAAGCGTTGATTTCGGTTCGAACGGAGTCCACATCGATTCAAGTTCGCACTGCAGCGTTTTCAACAACGAGTTTGAAACCGTGGGAGAAGGCGCCGGCGTTTTCTTAGACGTTTCCGCCGATTACAACGAAGTGTCGGACAACGTTTTTTCCGCGAATTCCTCGAATTGGGGCGGCATTGCTTTGTTCGGCGCCGGTTACAACAACGTTTCAAACAACACGATTACGGCTTCGAATTCCACAGGCATAATTTTCTATAATCGAAACGATTACTTCTGGAGCGATTACAATAATTTTTGGGACAACTCGATAACCACCGTCGGCCCGCTCGGCAAGGGAATTGACGTAAACCACGCGCGTTACAATGTTTTCACCAACCAGCAAGTGACGACCGCCGGAGAAAACGCGTACGGCGTGCGCCTGTATTCTTCTTTTGACTGCGTCGTGAAAGACAGCGTGATAGACGCGTCTTATCCCGGCACGGCGGATATTTACGTAGACAACCGGTATGGCGACGGCGGAATAAACAATTTCACGAACTGCACTTTTAACGAGAGCGACACTTTTTTTGACGGCGTAGCCGTCGGAGGAATAAACGTCTTCAAGTACGTTGACGTTTACGTTCGTGACGTGAACGCGAACCCGATAAACAACGCCAGCGTCGCGATAACGGATGTAAATGCCGGTCAAGTGTTTAACGGTTTCACGGATTCGTCCGGCTATATCGAGAGGCAGACGTTGAGGAAATACGCTCAAAACGCGACGGCAACTCGTTACTACACGAATTACTCGGTTGGCGCGTCGAAAGGAGGGTACGCCGCGGTTGGAACGGAGATTGATTTGAATCCGGATTTGTTCGTGCCGACTCCCGTAGTGCTTGTCTTGAGCCGTTGTTACGCGGCGAGCGTCGTGGAGTACGTTCAAGGAACGCAGAAGGACGGTGACCCGCTTCCGCCCGAGCGCGCGAACTCGAGCAAGGCGCTCGGCGTTCCCGAGGAAGACGACACCTTCAATTTCGTGGCTCTCGGGTTCAACGGTTCGTTGACTCTCGACTTCGGAATGGCTGTTTTCAACGTCGCGGGCAACGACACGCGAGTAGTAGAAACGAGTTTCGGCAGCCCGGCTTGCTCGGCGTACCCTGAAACGGTGCGCGCGTTCGCTTCGCTTGACGGAGCCAATTGGACTGACTTGGGTACCGGGTGTCTCGACAGCGAATTCGATTTCGGTTCTCTCGCGGGAGCGCGTTACTTGAAGCTCGTCGACGAAACCGACCCGCAGTACTTCAACGACGACGCGGACGCGTTCGATGTCGATGGAGCCGAGGGATTCGCGTGCGGGGAACTGAATCCGAGTCCTTCGCCGTCTCCCAGTCCGAGTCCGTCGCCTTCTCCTTCGCCTTCCCCGTCGCCTACTACTCCGTTCGTGTGTTGCCAGGGTTCTCCGACTCCGGCGCCTTCGCAGGAGCCGCCGGCTCCGCCTGCGCCCAGCGTTTCGCCTGCTCCGACTGAACAGCCTGCGGGGCTTGCGCCTTCTCCGTCGCCTTCGCCGATTCCTACGATGGGGCACCTTGTTTTGAGCGTGCGCACTCCTACGCCGACTCCGTTGGCGCTTGCAAGCGAAGGGCCTAGTGGTGCGACTGGTTTGTTTGCGTTCGCGAACTCCGCGTGCGTGGGGGCGTTGTTGTTCCTAGCGATTTTGGCTGCCGCGTTGGCGTATTACGCAGGTTCACAGAAGAAGAAGCTTGCGGCGTTGA
>CAZOKY010000087.1:0-3199 GCA_964580705.1 Microcaldota archaeon
AATTCATTTCGATTCCTGGCTACTCGCGGCAATTGCGTGCTGCGCTCGGCTGGAAGCCGTTTCCTGGAACGCTGAACTTGAGGCTCGACGCGGAGAGCGCGAAAACCAAGAAGCGGCTTGAATCGATGAACGGCATTAAGGTAAAGAGTTTCGTGGAAGGAAACAAGCGTTTCGGCAGCGTGAAACTTTTTCCGTGCTTGATTAAAGCAGGGCGCGGCGACAGCGAAGCGCGCGGCGCGGTTATTCTTCCCGAGAGGTCGTTTTACGGGGAAAGCGTGCTCGAAGTGGTTTCCGGCAGCAACTTGCGCTCGCGTTTGGCGGTCCGCGACGGCTCCACGGTTTCCGTCAAACCGCTGTAAAACTAAAATACTCGAAAACGGGTAGTTTGCCGGCGCGTTCGGCAGGCTTTAAACGCAGTTTTTCCTTATTTTGCGCGTGAAGATTTCGTGAAGGTTTACAAACTCGTTGCCGCAGCACTGCTCGCGGGACTCGCCGTATTCTTCCAGTTCTACAACGGCGTTTTGGGCGTCCAAACGGGGTTCGGAATGACCGTCGACCTCGCTGCGCTGCCAGTCCTAATCGCGCTTTTTGTTTTGGGTTACGAATACGCGTTCGAAGTCCTCATCGTTTTAACGCTCGCGATAGCGTTGATTGCCGAGACGGGTTACGTGGGCGCGATAATGAAGTTTGCGGCGACGCTTCCCATGATTGCGTTGCCCGCGCTTTACGTCGTTGCGTTAAAAGAGAAAATGGATTTCGGCCGCGTTATAGCGCTCGTGCTCTTAGGCGCGTTCGCGGTAGTCGCAGTATTCGCATTAGTTTCGTATCCGTCGCTTTTCGCTGCGGACGCTTTCGGCGGGATTCCCGTCGCAGGCGTTTACCTCGTTGGCTTGCTTCCAGTCGCGTTGATGGCGCTCGTTTCCTTCCTGCTTTACGAGTTTCTCGCGAAGGACTGCGAATCAACGGCGTTGTTGAAGCTCGCGAGCGTCAAGCACGCGGTTACCGTGCTAATTCTCGCACTCGCGGTGCGCGGAATCGCTTCCGTAATCGCGAACGCGTTTTTCGCGGGTCCCTTGTTCTTCAAGATTTCGCCGCACGAATTCATCGCGTTCATGGAATCGCTGCAACTGCCATTGTTCGGCAAGGGCAGCGCATGGTTCGCGGTCATATTCTTCTGGAATTGCGTGCAAGGCGCGCTTGAATTCGGACTCGCGTGGTTCGTGGCGTATAAGCTTGCTTTCACGAAGCGTTACGGCGGTTTGCGCGGAGTGCCGGCGGCCGCGTAAAAAAGGTTTAACGGTTTTTTCAAATGAACGCGGTTGATTTGCGCGACGTAAGTTTCACTTACGACGGCGCGGCGAAGCCCGCGCTTGAAAAAATAAATCTTAACGTTTCGCGCGGCGATTTCGTCGCGCTGATGGGCCGCGCGGGATGCGGCAAGACTACGCTGCTGTTGACGCTTAACGGAGTAATCCCAAAAACAATCGGCGGAAGCTTCAAGGGCGGCGTCGCGGTTTTCAGCGAAGAAGTCGCGAAGCGCAGCGTCGCGGAAATGTCGTCCCGCGTCGCCTTCGTTTTCCAGGACGCGAACGACCAACTTTTTTGCGAAACCTGCCGCGAGGAAATCGCGTTCGGCTTGCGGCTGCGCGGCATGGCGGAAAAAGAAATCAACCGTCGAGTGAAAACGTCTTTGCAAAGCGTTGGCTTAGCTGGTTTTGAGGAACGCGATCCGTTCTCGTTGTCGCAAGGACAAAAACAAAAAATTTGCCTTGCTACGGCGCTCGCCAGCGGCGCGCCGTTGCTCGCGCTCGACGAGCCGGCTGCGAGCCTCGATTACGAGAACGCGAAACACGTTTACGCCATTTTATCCCGCTTGAACAAGCGGCAAGGCAAAACAATCGTCATCGTAGAACACGATTCGGAATTCGTGGCGCGGCACGCGAACCGCGTCGTCGTACTCGAAAACGGGCGCGTCGCGCTCGACGCTTCCCCGAATATTTTGCGTAACACAAAAGTTTCGCGCTACGGAATAAAACAGTTGCACGACAGAACTTGATGCGGAGTCTGATAGTTTGCTTAAATATTTTCCCGCGAAAAGCGCGTTGCATTCGCTCGACAGCCGCGCGAAAATAATCGCGCTCGCCGCGCTAATTGCGTTGCTGGTTTTTCTTCCGCTCGCCTACGCCTCGCTCGCCCTGCCGCTCGCGCTCGCGCTTTGGCTCGCTTCAAAAATTCCTTTCGCAAAACTCGTCAAGCAAAAGTTTTTGCTCTTAGTTGCGTTCGTTCCGTTCGTTTTCCGCTTGGCGTACGAGAAAAGCCTCGCGGCAGGCGTTGTTGCGGGCTCGTTGAACGCGTGTTACGCGCTCGGTATTATCCTGCTCGCGGAATTACTCGTGTTTACGACGCGCAACGCCGCGTTGCGCGACGCTCTCCTGTATTTTCGGGTGCCTAAACGCATCGCGTTCATGTTCGCGCTCGCCTTGCAATCGCTTCCGTTGATGCAGGAACGCGTTTTACGCGTGCGCGCGGCTCAACAATCGCGCGGCGCGCGGCGCCGCGACTCTCTCGCGTTGCTTGCGCCGGTTCTGCACGGCGTTTTTTTGCGCGCGCGCAAGCTTGCGGTCGCGCTTGAGAGCCGCGGTTTCGACGCGGAAAAACTTTGATTGAACGAACTGCAACCAAAAAACGCGCTAGAAATCAGTAGGCGCTTGACGACTCTGCCGAAATAGGGTGTTTTTGCGCCGAAAAATATTTTTGTGCAGCGGTTTCACGAATTTTTTAGAAAAAGAAAACGAAATAGGCTGAAAAAGATTTTTCAAACCATTTTTTTCAACCGAAAACCATTTTTTTGCCGTCTAATAGGCTGTTTTTCCTTTTTTTCATTATTTTTTAACTGTTTTCCATTTTTTACCGCGTTTTCGCTTTCAAGAGGCGTTTTAGAACGTTTTTTACCGGGAAAAACGCGGAAATAGGCTGTTTTTGCGAAGCCGGGTTTATTTTGTTTTTAGCGAGCAAAAAATAGCGAAAACAGGCGGAAAAGCGAAAAACGCGGTTTTCGCGCGATCGTTCCCGCAACGGTTTCAAAACGGGAAAAAGTAGGCTGGTTTTAATTTTTCAAGCGTTTTTAGAGCGATTTTTGGCGCTTTTTGCCGCGTTTTTGCAGCATTTTTTTCGGAATCGAAAACGTTTTTGCCAAAAT
>CAZOKY010000088.1:0-3130 GCA_964580705.1 Microcaldota archaeon
GAGCACGGCGAAGTCTTCGTCACGCGCGACGGTTTCGAGTGCGACCTAGACTTAGGGAATTACGAACGTTTTTTGAACATGTTCGCGAAACGTGAACAGAATTTAATGATGGGTACGGCGTACCGCAACGTTTTGGAGAAGGAACGCAAGGGGGAATACCTCGGAAAAACGATGCAGTTGATTCCGCACGTGACGAACGAAATCAAGCACCGCATTCGCGAGGCGGCGCGCGTTACGGGAGCGGAAGTGCTCGTCGTTGAAATCGGGGGGACGGTCGGCGACATCGAGAGCGAGACGGTTCTCGAGGCGATTCGCCAGATTAAGTTTGAAGAACCCGCTAACAGCACGGTTTTTGCGCATCTCGCGCTCGTTCCAACGATTTGGACTGGAGAGCAGAAGACGAAGCCGATGCAGCACAGCGTGCGCGCGTTGCTCGCGCGCGGGATTTCGCCGGACGTAATAGTTGCGCGGACGCCGGAAAAGCATTTGAACGAAAGCGCGCGCGACAAGATGGCGTTGTTTTGCAACGTCGCGCGGGACTGCGTTTTCGCGTCGCCGCAACTCGACGACGTTTACGCGCTTCCGTTGTCGCTGCACGAGCAAGGGCTTGACGCCGTCGTGCGCGAGAAACTGGGTCTTTCAAAGCGCGCGCCGGACTTGAAGGAGTGGCGCGGTTTAGTTGAGAAAGGATTGGCTGCAAAGCACGAAGTGAGAATCGCGGTGGTCGGTAAATACGCGGCTATGCGCGATACTTACACTAGCGTTTTTGAAGCGTTGAAGCACGCGGGCGTTGCCAACGGAGTCAAGTCTCCGGGAGTGCTTATTGATTCTCAAGCAATCGAGCGAGGCGAAATTGATCTTCGCGGGTTTGACGGAGTCGTGGTGCCCGGCGGCTTCGGCGAACGCGGAGTCGAAGGAATCATTAAATCCATAAAATTCGCTCGCGAGCACAATGTTCCTTACTTGGGGCTTTGCTACGGTTTGCAGCTCGCCGTAATCGAATACGCGCGCCACGTTTTGCTTTACAAGGACGCTAACACGACTGAAAACGTTCCTCGCACGAAGCACCCCGTAATTGATTTGCTGCCGGAGCAAAAGAAGGTGAAGGACAAAGGCGGGACGATGCGCTTGGGCGCGAAGCACGTGCTCCTCAAGAAAAACACGTTGGCGTATTCGCTTTACGGGAAAACGGAAATTTTCAAGCGCTTCCGCCATCGTTGGGAAGTCAACCCTAATTACGTCAAGCGTTTCGAACGCGCCGGACTCGTGTTCAGCGGGCGGGACCCGAAGAAAGCGATTATGAAAGTCATTGAACTCCCGCGCGACAAACATTGTTTTTACATCGGAACCCAATACCACCCTGAATTTGACTCGCGCCTCGAGGAACCCGAGCCGTTGTTCAACGGACTCGTCGCGGCAGCGGCGGCGCACGCAACCGCGGCGAAAAAACGCGTGAAAAAGTGAAAAGTGATTTGTTTTGCTGAAACTCAATACTCCCGGCGTCCGCCTCGAATTCGACGAAAAGAAGTTCAAGCTTTACTGCGACGGACGCGCCGTCAAGCCGAATTTGCGGACTCTTGGGGATTTGAAGCCGGTTCTCGCCGACGAAGCGTTCGCCAAGAAGGTAACGCCAAGCCAAGCCAAACGAATACAATATTACATGTTTAGGGGCGCCGCGAAGCCAAGCGACAAAAAAACTTTTTCCAAAGCCAAAGTTTCCTTCGACGTTACCGTATTGCCCGCCTTGAATCTGGGGAAAGAGCTGAACAAAACCCTCGGGCATTACCATTCCAAAGCAAGAAGCGGGAAAGAATACCCTGAAATATACGAAGTCCTCGCAGGCGAAGCCCTCTACATCCTCCAGAAAAAAGACGCGCGAGGAAAACTCGTCGATGTCATCTGGTGCCGCGCGAGCCCAGGAGACCAAATTTTGATTCCGCCGGGTTACGGACACGTAACCGTCAACGCGGGACACGGCACGCTCGTCATGAGCAACCTCATCGCAATCCAAAAAAGCCGTTACGAAGAATTCGTGCGCAAGCACGGCGCAGCGTTATACGCTTTCCAAAACGGCGAAATCAAGACGAACCCGCTTTACTTCAAGCGCGCGGGGCCAAAGGGAAAAGCGGTTGTGGAGCCGAAGCCGCGCGAGTGGCGGCCGCGCCGCGTTTGGCCGCGCGGGTTGTACGCGTCGTTCGTCGCCTCTCCGCAAGCGTTCGATTTCTTGACGCATCCCGAACGCGTCTTGTTCGCTTGAAAAACGCGCTTTCGCTAATTATTTTATAAAAAAGGAAAGAAAAAAGTTGGATTAATTTTCGGCTTAATCCATGCCCATGCCGCCGCCCATACCGCCACCGCCCATTCCGCCTGGAGGCATCGGCTTTCCTCTCGACGCGATGATATCGTCGATGCGGAGAATCATTTCCGTGACTTCGCTCGCGCTCTGCAACGCCTGCTTCTTTACGCGGACGGGTTCGATGACGTGCGCCGCCTTCATGTCCCCGATTTTTCCTTCGAGGACGGCTACTCCAAGCGTTTTTTGCCCTTTCTCGTGCTTGCTTCGCAGTTCAACGAGCGTGTCAATCGGGTCGAGTCCGCACGACTCCGCAAGCGTCCTCGGAATGACTTCGAGTGCTTCAGCGAAAGCGGTGACCGCGAGTTGTTCGCGTCCTCCGACTTCGATGGCGTACTTGCGCAAGCGGTTGGCGAGCTCGATTTCAATGCTGCCTCCGCCCGTCGTGAAAGAGCCTTCTTCGACTGCGCTGCGCACCGCGCCGATTCCGTCGACCATGGCGCGTTCGGCTTCGTCCACGACGTGTTCGGTTCCGCCGCGCACGAAAATCGTTACGGCTTTCGCTTCCTTGCATTTTTCGACGAAAGTCATTTGCTCGCCCGCAATCTTGCGTTCTTCGACGACTCCCGCGTGCCCGAGGTCCTTCGAGGACAGGTCTTCAAGCGTTGTGACGACGCGCGCGCCCGTCGCGCGAGCGAGTTTCTCCATGTCGCTTTTCTTTACGCGCCTGCACGCCAAAATTCCTTTCTTGGACAAGTAGTGTTGGGCGACGTCGTCAATGCCTTTCTGGCAGAATAACGCGGTGGCGCCGCTTTTCGCGACTTTGTCCACCATGTC
>CAZOKY010000089.1:0-3030 GCA_964580705.1 Microcaldota archaeon
TGATGGAGTACATAAAGCAAGTCAAAGGATTGAAGAAGATTTTCATCGTTCACGGTGAAGAAGAAAAAACGGAAGCGTTCGCGGACGCCATACGCAAGTGGGCGTACAAGGCGAAGCGCAACATCGACGTAGTCGCCCCGCGCCTCGGCGAAACGCACAAGATTTAAGAACAGTTCAACGCATTATATTCGTGAGCGTAAGTCATTCGAGGTGTTTTACAAATGGCGGTTCCAGAGTGGCATCCAAAAGTAAGAAACGCTTTAGAACACAAACTTGGCGGAGTAGTAGTAAGCGAACCGCAAGCCGCAAGCAAAAGCGAAATACACTTATTCCGCGTAGCACACCCGCTCGGCAAAACACTAGCCATGCTAGAAACCGTTCAAGCCGCAGTAAAGCCGTTCGGTTTAAAAGCGCGCGTATTGCCAAAGACGGTCGAAGCAGGATCCGCTTACGTCGAAGTAGCCGATTCGGCGGCAGTACTCCGACGCGCAGTAACGAGTTTTACTAGGCGAATAAACGGCATTCCCGAGTTGGAAGGAACCAAATTAGTGATAAATGCCTCCGAACTCCATCCAGTTAAAGGCGCTCAAATACAAGTAATGTCTGCCACGAGTTCCTTCACGGAAACACAACTTACTGCAATACGCGAAGCGTTTAAAAATTTTGGCGACAAGCACGGCATAGAAGTGAATTCGCGTGCGCCAACCGAAGGCGGAAAAACGCTTCCATTTAACCTAACTTTAGGCGTACACTGGGGCTAAAACCGTCTCGTAAGAGCTTCTTACGCGTTCGAAGCGTCCAATTCAGAAAAACATTGGTCTGGCGAATCGCCTGCCGCAAAATCAGTCCGTCTTTGTTTTAGCGGCGCGCCGTTTGGCAGCTTCCCTTTCCAACACATCGAGCTTCATCGAAGCGAAAAAAAATCGGTCGCCGAATTCATTTATCGGGGCGCCGTAACCTGGAATAAAACCCTTGAACGCAATCCTGCCGGCGCGCGACACTCGGTCCAAGCGAGGGTCCGCATGTCGCTCCCACGAGTAATCGCCGAAGCGCTGCGCGTGTTCATGCGCCGCATTCAACAACGCGCGCGCTTCCACAATCGCGTTCGCCGTCATGCCGCGAGCCGCGACGTACTTTTCTATTTCCGGATATTTGCCTTCCGCAACCGGCGCCAACAATAACTTGCTTTCAAGCGAGCCGTCCATCACGCGGCCGTACAACACGCGAAACAAAATTTTTTGCTGGCGTTCCACCGTGATTTTTCGCCAAGCCGCGCGTCGACTCAAACGCAGAAGATCGCCTAAAACACCCCAAGCCCGCAACCCGAGTTTTTCCTTGCTTTGGTGTCCAAAAAAAGTGGAGTAAACGTCGCCGGGCTTGCTGGCGCTCAAAATTTCGGTTTTCCGCGCAATGTTGTTTTCTTTCCTCAAAACCATGCTTTCATCCTCGTAAGAGCCTCTTACGACTGTATTGCGCTTGTTTTACACTTGCGGTACGCCTAATTCCGTTGCGTTCGCCGCGCGTTGCTCTTCTTTAGCGATGGCTTTCGTTGCCTTGTGTTCATCCTGCAACTCGCGGCGCACGAGATCGCGGAGAAAGTCACTCAACCCCATGTAACCGCGCTTCGCCGCGAGCTCCTTGAGCACGGGCTTCGTTCCATCCGGAACCTTGAAAATCACGAGTTCAACCATTTTTTAATCACCGTTTCGCATCCTTCAAAGCGTAATACTTTGTTTATACCTAAAATGGCGCGGTGGTATTTTATTCTTTCGGAAGCAAAAACCTGCCTATATCCGCTAGTAATGCCTTAAATTGAGGTTGGCGGCAGTCAAAATTAGCTGAAAAATAGGTTGTTTAGCGTTATTTAGACGTTATTTAAGCTTTTTTTGAAAAGAAAAATTAGAGTCGGGACGCGCTTTTGGAGGCGGTGCGCCTTCGAAAAGCGCGCCCAACTGTCAACGACTCCTTGGGTTAAGCGAGGCAGTCTATAGAATTCGTGACCCACCGCGACTGCCAACACAGTCAAACCAGGAATACAGTCGTTATCGTAATGCGTTCATTTCTTCCTCCATGCTTTTCGTTTTACGAGTGCGAATGTTGAGCAGCCAAAACGATGTCTTCCCTCGTTACGAACGAGCGTCCGGCGTGCCGCGCGTAAACGCGCGCTTTTCCGATTATAGTGCTCGCTTCGTCCTCGAGAATCTCACCCAGTTTGCTGCTCGCTTTCTCGTCCACTCGCTCCGCGCCTACGCTCCGAATAATCTTGTCCAAGTCCCACACAGACAACGTTTTCAGAGCCATTCTTCTTTTCCACCAAATCCTTTTTTCGTTTCTTTTCTGTTTTTTTCCTTCGTTTTTTCATTTCTTTTTCGTTTTTTATTCCTTTTTTCACAACAACCCTTTGGGCGTTTAGCCTAACGGTTCGACGCTGATTACGACGTCGTTTCCGCGCGCTTTAAGCTTGTAAGATTTCTCGCTCGAGCCGAGTTCTGCGAACACTCGCCAAACCGGCATTTCCCCGACTTCCATTCTTCATGCACCTCGGATTTCATTTCAGTGGAGCGTAAACAAATTCTTGATTTTGTCGTCGACTCGGTAAACGTTTTTCTTGCGGCCGCCGACGGGTTTGCCTTCCACGTTTACGAGCGGCCACGGAATGCTTGGCTTGCGTCGTTTTTCCGCTTCGTCGTCTCCGCGCAGCTGGTACAAGGCGTTGAACGCCGTGTTTTCGGCGAGGGAAGTGTCTTTCTTGATGTCGGACAGCGTTAGCCCGTCCGGGTTGCGTATGAGCAGCTCGAGAATTTGTTTTTGGCTCGGCGACAACAGCGTCCACCATTCCGCGTGGCTCGTCGTAAGCGTTTTCGCTGCATCCGCGTTTGCTTTAGCTTTCTTGTCTCGCGCTTCAGCGTCGCGCCCCATCTCGATGAATTCGCTTCCCTGTTCTTTTTCTTCGGCTACTTCGATTCCATAGTCTTTTCCTTCACTTTTCCCTTTGGGCTTCGAGGCAATCGCGTCTTCGATTGCCGCTTG
>CAZOKY010000090.1:0-3003 GCA_964580705.1 Microcaldota archaeon
AGCGATGAAGAGCGCATGCAGACGCTGCGGAAAGCGTTCGGAATCGAGGATTACCGGACGGCGAGGGATAACGCGGCGTTGGTGGCGCGCGAATTGAAAGCCGCCGAGGCGCGAATCGAAGGCGAAACCGAGGATTTGCCTGAACTGCAAATCGAGAAGTCGGATGCGGAAACGAAAATTGGGGAAGTAAAAGCGAAGCTGGCGGGCTTCAGCGATAAAACGCGTTCGATTGAAGCGAAGCTCGGGGAAACGAAAACCGCGTTGGCGTCCTTGCGCGTGCAATCCGCGGCGTTTGAAGGAATCGCCCGCGAAATTCCTTTGCTTCAAAAGCAACTCTCGGAAAAGAACGGCGAGCAATCGCGGCTGAGCGCCGACGTGGAAAAACTCCGCAAGCAAATCGATGGCGAAGAAGTGGAATTCAATGAAGTAAAGAAAAAAGTTTTCCCCACAGTCAAAAGCGACGTTCAAATCAAGGCCGAACTCGATGTTGCGCGAAGAAAATCGCTTGGCTTGGCTGGCGATTGCGGCGCGTTAAGCACGAAACTTTTGGAGTATGAAGAGCTCGAGCGGAAAGGCGTGTGCCCTACGTGCGAGCAACCGGTGAAGAACGCGGGTTTCGAAGCCAAGAAATCAAGTCTGCGCGGCCAACTCAATGAAAAAACGAAGGCGCGCGACGAAAGCGAGGCGTTGCAGCGTTCGCTCGAGGAAGCTCTTGAAGAGTTTCGCGAAACGCAACGCGCCGCGAAACAAGCGCGCGACTTGGAATCGAGGATTCGCGAAGCCCGCGAGCGCGAGAACGACGCCAAGCAAAGAATCGCCGGTCTGGCAAGCGAACTCCCTGGAATCGAGGTTTCACTAGCGTCAAAACGCGCCGAGTTAGAGAAAAGCGCGGGTTTGCGTGACTCGCTCTCCCGCGGCGAACGCGAGTGCGCCGCACTCGAAAACGATTTGCGTTCAGCGAGCGCCGAACTCGGCGCAGCAGAACGCGAAACCGCGTTACTCGAAAAACGCGCTTCCGAAATCGCGCTCCGCATCGAAGAAAAACAAGCGAAACGACGCAAGCTCGAGGAATTGCGCGAGAAACGCGCGTGGTTGACGGAGTGCTTCGTTCCCGCGCTGGAAGCAATCGAGCAAAGCGTGTTGGCGGCGATTCAAAGCGATTTCGACGCGGCGCTGCAGGACTTCTTCGTTTTGCTGCTCGAGGAAAGCGGGCTCGCGGTGCGCGCGAGCGAAGCGTTCGCGCCTCTCGTCACGCAAGACGGTTACGAGCAAAACGCGGCGGCGTTGAGCGGCGGCGAGAAGAGCGCGCTTGCGTTGGCGTACCGTTTGGCGTTGAACAAGGTCGTGAGGGGGGCGACGCCGTCGCTGCGCGAAAATCTTTTGATTCTCGACGAGCCTACTGACGGTTTCAGCAAGGAGCAGTTGGCGAAGATGCGGGACGTGCTCGACTCCGTCGGAGCGGAGCAAGTGTTGCTCGTGAGCCACGAGCGCGAGCTTGAAGCGTTCGCGGACCGCGTGCACCGAATAATTAAAGAGGGCGGAGCAAGTAAAATCGAGTGATAAACCATGCAATGCGCTCCACACCAAAAAATTACGAAAATTACTGCTTCGGTCGTGAACGGCTTGGTTTGCCCGAAGCTGGATTCGTACAAAGGGCAGAACGGCGGCTTGACGATAATCGGCGGAAGCCCCGAGTTTCACGGCGCGCCCGTTTTTGCGGTCCGCGCCGCCAACCGTTTTGTCGATTACGTCTTTTTTTATTCGCCGTTCGGCTACAACTGCGAGCTAGTGAAGGGTTTGCGCAAGCGCGTTGCGGAAGTAATGGTCGTCGACGGCAAGCGGCTTGATTACGCTGTTTACAAGAGCGATTGCGTTCTCGCGGGAATGGGGTTGCGGCCCGACAAGGCGACGAAACGTTTTTTGGAGTCGTTGCTGCGAAAGCACCGTGACAAGAAATTCGTTTTCGATGCCGGCGCGCTGCGCGTAGTCGGCCCGCGCAAGCTCGGCGCGAACGTTCTAGTTACGCCGCACGCGGAAGAATTTCGCGCGTTGTTTAAAATGCCTGCGACGCCGAAGAACGCGGTTCGTTGCGCGCGAAAATACGGTTGCGTGATTTTGTTGAAAGGGCGCGTGGATTACGTTACTGACGGCAAGCGTTTGGCGGTGAACCGCACGGGAAACGCGGGAATGACGAAAGGCGGTACGGGCGACGTCTTGGCGGGGCTCTCTGCGGCGTTGGCGGCGAAGAACCCGTTGTTCGAAGCGGCTTGCGCTGCCGCGTTCGTTAACGGCGCGGCAGGCGACGTTCTTTTCAAGCGCGTCGGATTCAACTACAACGCCGGCGACTTAATCGGGGCGTTGCCCGAAGCGTTCGAGCGCGCGAAGCGCTGCAAGAATTGAGGAAATAATTAAATCGAGCGGGGTTGGTTTTGCATGGCTGTTGAATTAATCGCGTTCTCGATTCCGTGGTGGAGCCTCGCAGTCGCGGCGCTCGTCTTGATAGTTCTCGCAGTAGTCATAATCATGTTTCTCAAAAATTTGCTTGTGAACACGGTTCTCGGCGTGCTCGCGCTGCTCGCAGTGAATTTCTTCGGTTCTCCTTACGGCTTGAAAATAGAAATCAACTTTTTGACGGTAGTCGTGAGCGCGCTCCTAGGGCTCGCGGGAGTCGGCGCCTTGATAATCCTCGCGCTGCTCGGGATTCACGTTTGAATGTTGTCAGCGCTTAGTTCACGGTTTTGCGCGGTTGAACACTATTTGGTGGACGCCGTTCACGAACGCGTACTCCGCGGTAACGCGGTGCTTCGCTTTTTGTTGTTCCAGTTCGCGGTTGCGTTCGACGATTGCTTTTTGCGTTTCCCCTAGAAGAAATTTTTCTACGTCTTCGACGGTCGCGGGTTTTCCGTTGAGCGTTTGTTGGTTAGGTACTGAAACCCTAGTTCTGGCGCTTTGTTTGTCGCGCCTTTCGGATTCCAATTTCGTTACCTTTACTTCGCCTAGGCC
>CAZOKY010000091.1:0-2897 GCA_964580705.1 Microcaldota archaeon
TTTTGCCGCGTTTTTGCAGCATTTTTTTCGGAATCGAAAACGTTTTTGCCAAAATTTTTTTCTTAATTTTTTCTTCAACGCGATCCGGCGCAAACGCCGTTAAAAACTTTTTGGTGGTTGTTTGCGTATACTTTGTATTCTTTGTTAACTTTGTATATGTTGTTTGCGAGGGAAAACCATTATAAACAAACGCTACTTAGTAAACAAAGTTAATTTAAAGTTATTTTTTCGGAAAATTCTTCCGTTTTTTCGTGACCCATCGGCCCGCCGCGTCAAAAACTCACTGAAAAATCGTTGAAAATCGTTTGAATTCAGTTGAAAACCCGCGAGGTAGTTCGTATGAATCCGAACCAAAAAAAAGTTTCGTTCAAAGGCTATTTTGCGCCGCAATCGAGATTAATCCGCGTCGACCAACCGGTTTTCGAGGAGTTGCACGCGCTTGCAGGCAAGCTGCAAATGCGCGAGGGACGGCGCGTGAGCGTGAACGGCGCTTTGCGTTCGCTGTTGTTTTCGAAAAACGAGCGCCCGTTTTTGGAGAAAGCGATCGCGCAAGACGCGAAAATGCAAGAAAAAACGAGCGAAAAAACCGGCGGAAAATGGACTGAATTTCATTCGGGTACGAACTTGAAAAAAGGCGTTTTTACCTCTAAAAAAAGCGGGAAAACGACTGGAAAACGAGTCGCCGGAGGCGGACGCAACGCGCGCGGCGTTGTTGACGCGGCGGATTTGGATGTCGTGGAACTAGAGCCGATGCGGCGTTTCTCGTTGAAGCACCGCAAATTCGTAGCCTAAACGGCGTGAGTAAACGCGGGCGCGCGGCTTGACGGAGTTTGAAGGAGGAAAGCAAAAGAGTTTTTAACTCGAAGGAGCGTAAAAACGTCATGGATTTCATACAAAAATTCATTTCGGGAACGATGGACCAGATTTCCGGCGGCGTGCGCAAGTTCGTCGCATTCGCCATGATCATGTTCTTCCTCGGCGCCGTCTACGGTTTCGCGCTTCCGCTCGTCGTTGAACGCACGGCGATTCCTGAAGCTTATCTCGTTCTCATCCCCCTCGTGCTCGCTTTGCTCGCGTATCTCTCGAGCGAAGTCGCGTTCATCTTGTTCCTCTGCATGTTGGGATTGGTATTCCTCATATTCCTATGACGTGGTGTAGCTGCTTTGCCTAAACTTGCGCCTAAACCATTGAATTCTTCCGCTTTAGTTAGTGGTCTGCAGCGCGTCGCGCTAACAAACGGTTTTGATTTTTATCGCTTCGGGCATCCTGGGCGGCCCGGGCTTCTTAGAGTTGGTTTCCAAGTATCCGTTATAAAACCCTTTCCCGGCATTATGAAGGCGCGCGCGTTAAAAGTCGCGGTATCTGCAAGAGAACGCGAGAGAAAAATTCGCGCCGCGATTAAAGCGGATTCTGTAGTGTCGGCCGCGTCCGCCAGGCTGCACGCCGATTTGCTGACTCGCGTTGCGCAGCACTTCGATAGCATGGCTGCCGGCAATGTCAAGTTGCAGGTTTCAAAATTAACGGCGGACGACTTGCCGAATCGCAAGCCTTCGTCGCACGTGCGTGTTTCTTTTTCGCGAGTTTCCAAAGGCGGAAACTCGGGTTTTCTCGGGCATTTAATCAATGGCGCGCGCGCAAACCGCCCGAGTTTTCACGAGTAGTGATTAACATCATCATCCCGCTTGAGTAGGAAAAAAATTTTTCTCGCAATTCCACCCGTTTCAAAAAACGAATTTTTCTGAAACCCTTAAGCGGTAAACCGGTTTCGCAGCATTTTTTTCCTTGCGCCCACCACGGTATCCCGTCACGGTGTTGCAGCGTGTTTTTCTCTGGCTGGAGCAGGCCTAAACGCGTTTTTTACCTATAGAAACGGGGAAACGCGCGCTTCCACTATTTTCCGTTTACTGAAGCGATGTTTTTTTATACCCTTGGCGAGTAGCGTTATTCGACCCGCTTGAAAAAGACGTGACACTCTTTAACGGTGTTTCGGCGTTTTAAGCGTAAAGCGTTTTGAACTGCGGTTTTGCGGATTTTTGCGAGGTGTTGAGATTTGAATTCGTCGTGGATTGGCATGACCGGGTATCTCGTTGCGTTGTTTTTCCTGTTAGGATTCATTTACATGTTGTTCAGGCCGTCGCTGAAAAAAATCGAAGTGAATTTGCTGCTCGTGTTTTTCGCCGTCGGCTTTTTACTCATCGGAGTGCGCATGATTTTCCTCGCGCTCGACGGCTGCTTCGAAGACTTGCTCGCCGACATCTTGGCGTTCATCATCGGATTGTTGTTGGCGTTCGTCGCGAATGCTAAAGGCGGTTATTTTGTGACGCGCAGAGGCAAGTGAAGCAAAAGGAAATGAAAATGGAAATTGAAACGGAAAAAATGCGGGAAAAAAACGCGCGAGCCGAAGGCGTTTACGAGGGAAAAACGCGTTCCGACTCGAGTTCTGGCGCGTCGCGCGGCATCGCGAGCCGCGGCATTCCCGCCGGCGAAGCGTTGTGGCTCCCGCGCCACGACGAAGTCCGCGAAATTTTGAAGAAGCAAAGCAATCCTTTTGACGAGTACGGAGTCGAATGGAGTGTTGCGGACGTCCTGGAATTCGTTTTTCCGTCGCGTTACCGAGCGTTGCAGCACGAAGTCGCGACGCGCTTCATCGATTTTCTCACTGCGAACGCGGGGCAAGCGGACTACCGCTCTATAAGCGAATTCGTGAAGCGCAGCAACGCAAGCAAAGCCACGTTCTACAACAAGATCGTTCCCCGCCTCAAACACGCGGGCCTCATAGAGGTAAAACGCCCGTTGCGCACGGGAAGCAGGGACAGCGAGAAGGGGCCGATGACGATTTTCCTGAGTGAATCGTTCCACAATTACTTGTTCAAAATCGCGAAGGAATGGCGGCGCAT
>CAZOKY010000092.1:0-2880 GCA_964580705.1 Microcaldota archaeon
CACGGCGTTAAAATTTCGCTGTGCGGGCAGGCGCCCTCGGTCTGGCCCGAAGTGGCGGAAAAACTCGTGGAATACGGTATTGATTCCATGAGCGTGAACCCAGACGTAATCGAGCGCACTCGAAAGATAGTCGCAAGCGCGGAGAATAAAGTGATGCTCCGAAGACTCGCAGAGTTAACGAAGAAAAACTCTTGAGAGAACGATTGCAACTGCGGCTGCGATTGCTGCAAAAAGTAAAACGAATTTAGGGCGCGTTAGACGCGCGCCTTCTCTTTTTCTTTTTTTCAGTTTATTTTCACCTCATGACCCGGCGGTTCACCGGAACCGAACCTGCGCTTCGCTTAAAAACCGAGCCGCGTTCAACACCTGCTCGCCAAACGAAACCGCGCCCGCAGTCCGGCGCGCCAAACGACCGGAACGAAGGCGTTATAAACTTATTACGGCGTAAGTTTATGCGGTGGTTTCGCGTGGTTAAACAAAAAAACCGGAAGGAAGGGAGTGGAAGAGGTTTGGCTGAAGGCGGAGTCGGAATCGTGCATTACCCGACGCTGAAAACGGTCATGTCCATCGAGGACGCTGTGCGGAAAGCGGATTCCGCAGTGAGCCGCAACAAGATTCTGGACGCGCTGCCGACTAAAACAATGCGTTCGACGCTGAACGTCGCGCTCGACTACCTTGAAAAACGCGGCGTCGTCCTCGAAACGAAGAACGGCTTCGTTTGGACTTTCAACGCCAACTTGCGGCTCGCGAAAGCGGAAGCGGAAGGCCTCGAAATGTGAATGCGCGATTCCAACGCGGTAACGGTGAAAAAAAGTGACTGAAAAGCGGGTGAGCGTTAAACTCGTCGGGGAAGCCAAGGAAGAATACTTGAAGTTGAAGGAAACCGTGCGCCGCGAGAAAGAGAAAGGGGTTTCAGCGTCGTTTCACCAAACGCTTTTGCGGGGAATCAACGCGAAAATCGCTTTGTTGAAGCAAAAATGCGATTACGGAACGCAAATACCGCGCAAACTCATTCCGCGGAAGTACGTAACGCTTTACGGCGTGACTAACTTGTGGAAAGTCGAGCTGCCGGGTTTTTGGCGGCTGGTTTACACTCTCAAGCAGCCTCAACGCGGCGATTCCGAAGTTCGTGAAGTCGAGGTTTTGTTCGTTTGGCTGGACGTGTTGGACATTAAGAGCCACCCGGATTACGACGAACTCTTCAGCTACAGGAAGAAGTAAGCGCGGCGTCGGCGCATCAGGTTATCTTGGCACCAGTCCGCTTCTCGAATTCTTTCGCGTTGTAAAGCTTCCTCTTGCCCGCATTCTCTTCCTTCAAAAGCACGTCGACTTCGCGCGCGTCTTCAGCATCCTCCTTCGCTTCGACTGTCGCATCAACCGAAAAAGAATACTTGCTAGTCTTCCCTCCGCCCGAGTGAACGAGAAAATGCTTTGCAACCAACTCGTTCAACAAACGAATCGCAAACGGCCTCGAAATGCCGAGCGCGTTCATCACGCGCGTAGACGAAACCGTTCCTTCCTCGCGCACCAGCTTCAACGCTTTTTCGAGCAAAGCATCATGCCCTCCGCGAAGCGGCTTGAAATTCAACATCAAAGCGAAAGTGTCGCTGATAACGAAAAAAACTGGTTCCGCCGCACCGACCTCCTTAAGCCTTTTCCGGATTTCCGGAATTCCTTGTCCGACGCCTTCTCCGAGGTTTGCCTCGCGCAAGAACTCATAAATTCGCGGATTCCTGTGAACCGGAATCCCGCTGAACAAAATTTTTTTCCACTCTTCTGGAGTCGGCGCCCCGGGATTAGAGATTTCAAACCTGTCGTCGAAAATTCGCACCAAGACTTCGCCAGGGTTTTCGTAATCCCTGTGCGCCAACGCGTTCACCAAAACCTCACGCAAAACGTATTCAGGAATAGCGGTTTGCTCAAAGCGCTTGATTCCCTCTATTTTTTCGCGAACTGGAAGAAAAGTTTTAATGAAATCGATGGCGGACGCCACCAATTTATGTATTGGCATGGACAGAGTCAACGCGGCGCTTCTCTCGCTCGGCGTGGTTCCCTTGAATCTAACGACGTGAATTCGCGCATTCGGAAGCCAATCATCCGGTTTCTTCGAGAGAACGAGGACGCCGAGGTTAGTCAAAAAATCTCCTTTAGCGAGCTTTTTCGCTTCCAGAAACGCGGGCATATTCACTTCCCCGCGCGATTTTGCGCCTCGCAAATACAAATCTAAGGAGTCGTGGTCTATCGCGGTTAACGGCGCTATTGACGGCCGTTCTTCGAAATAAAGCCTACCCGCCGAACTCCAAATACGATAAAGTTCCTTGGGAGAGATTTTGACTGACGATTCTTGAACGCGCTGGTAAGCGACTCCCTTGAAAGAACACGGACCGCCAGAACCAAGCGCGATTATCCGAAGTGCAGCAAGAAGTTTTCCGTCCCTCTCGAAAAACAAGGGTCCTTCAACGGTCGGCACCGGCTCCAAGTTTTGCAATAATTCGCTCAAACCACGGATAAACCCCCCGCGCTCGCCTATTCCAACCAGTTTCTTGTCATCAGCTTGTCCGAACAACAACCAACCGCCTTGCGACGTGGCAAAGGCAGCTATTTTAGACCCAACAGAATCCTTGCTGTTTTTTTCAAGACTGCGGGTTCTGTCGAAAAAAGTATCCTCCTTTCTAGAGAGAATGCCATCCAATTCAAGTTCTGACAACAAGCGGCTACACCTCAACCCAATGTTAATATAACTTATGTTAAGTTACATATGTTACATTTACATTCGTTCTCCTATTTAAAGGTTTTTGAATTCAATTTTCAAGCGTAATAATAGTTGCCGCTCTCTTTTTGTTCGCGGTCCGCGACGCTGCCGTCCTTGTTCGAACGCGG
>CAZOKY010000093.1:0-2850 GCA_964580705.1 Microcaldota archaeon
CGAACGCGAATGCTTCGAACGCGGCAGCGTGCGGTGCGCGAGCAGCGCGCTACGCAAAATGCTCGAGAGGTAACGGCCTACGATAAAAAGCGCGCGGTTACATCTTATTTTTGGTTTACTGCACCCTTAGAACGCAAGTATTCTGCTGTTTTTTTCAAAGAAGGCATGGTTTCAGACAACGTTATAAAAAGAGTTTTCCGTCTAACGTCGGTCAAAACGGACCCGCGTGCCGTAAGTCTATGCACGTGGTCATTAAACAATACAAGAACGCTGTCGACGCCCCCCTTCCCCCACCGTGGCGGCCACTTGCGAGGCAAATCAAAAGTCGCGCGCAACGACTCGTTTTCGGAGTGCGAAACGGTTTTGGGTCTAAATCCCTCTTTGACTACCGCTTTGAAAAAAGCTTCAGGCATAAAGCATCAAAAGTATTGGAAGCGCAGGCAATAAAAAGCCTTACTTCAAGTGGCTCTCGATTCTCAGTAGTTGGTTGTACTTTGCCGTTCGCTCGCCGCGGCACGGCGCGCCCAACTTAATAAACTCCGCGCCTACGCCTACCGCGAAATCCGCGATAAACGCGTCCTCCGTTTCCCCAGAGCGGTGAGAAACGACGAGCGTCCAGTTGGCGGCGCGCGCCACGCGGCACGCTTCCAACGTCTCGCTAATCGTCCCAATCTGGTTCGCTTTAATGATAACTGAGTTGCACGCGCGCTTCTTCACGGCTTCGGCAACGCGCTTCGGATTCGTAACGCACAAATCGTCGCCGACAATCATTTTTCCTTTCAAACGGGCCGTTAAAGCGGCAAAATCGCCGAACGCCTCCTCCTCGAACGGGTCCTCGATGTACAAAAGCGGGTAACGCGTCGCGAGGCGAACGTAATAATCCGCGAGTTCGCTGCGGCTCAACGTTTCGCCGCCGAGCGCGTAATTCTGCTTCTTCACCCCGTAAAACTGCGACGCCGCCGCATCGATGCCGAGAACGATTTCCTTTTCGTGCCCGCTTTCTTCAGCCGCAGCAACGAGGAGATCCAACGGCTCTTCCTGGTCCGCGCACGGCGGAGCGAAACCACCTTCATCGCCGACGTTTACGGCGCGGGCGCCGTACTTCGTAAAGAGGGCTTTGCGAAGCGCAAGCCGCGTCTCGCAAACCGCAACCGTCGCGTCCTCGAACGACTTCGAGCGCACCGGCAAAACCATGAATTCTTGAACCGTGAGCGCGTTGCTCGCGTGCGCGCCGCCGTTGACCAGATTCGACGCGGGACAAGGAAGCTTCGTTCCGCGGCTGCCGAACAATGAAGCGTAAAAAAGCCTTTGCGGAACACCCGCCTGCTGCGCAACCGCGCGCGAAAAAGCGATGCTCGCGCCCAACGTGGCGTTCGCTCCGAGGCGCGTCTTGTTCTTCGTTCCGTCGAGACGCACTAGCTCCGCGTCGAACTCGCGTTGAGTAAAAGATTTCCCGAGAACGCGGCGTTTGATTAACTTGTTGACGTTCGCAACCGCCTTGAGCACGCCTTTCCCGCCGAAACGAGTTCCGCCGTCGCGCAACTCGAGCGCCTCGTGTTTTCCCGCGCTCGCGCCGCTCGGCACGATTGCGTGACAACCGTTCAACGCGACTTCAACAGTGGGCGCCCCCCTTGAATCCAAGACTTCGCGACTGAAAATTTTTTTGACGCGCACGCGCGTTTCCTTCAAATCCTTAGACAAACCAAAAACACCTTTCCCCCACACTGCGAAAAATCACTCAATTTTCTTTACGCGCCTCGCGTGCCGCCCGCCCTCGAACGGCGCCTTCAAGAAAACCGAAACTATACGCAACGCCGCAGGCGCCGGCGTGAACCGCGCGCCGAAGCATAAAACGTTCGCGTTGTTGTGGTTGCGAGCCAAACGCGCCGTACGCGAGTCGCGCGCAAGCGCCGCGCGCACGCCGCGCGTCTTGTTCGCCGCAATGCTCACGCCCACTCCGCTCGCGCAAACGAGCACGCCGAAACGGCAGCGCCTGCTCGCAACCGCGCGGCCGACGCTGCGCGCGAAAACAGGGTAATCGCAACGCTTGCCGCTGAAACAACCCTCGTCTTCAACAGCGTAACCGCGGCGTTTCAGGAAAGAAACGAGTTTTTTCTTCAAACGGAAGCCCGCATGGTCCGAACCAACCGCGATTTTCAAACGCCAACACCCCAAACAGAAACCAACACCACACACCCCTCAATTCCAATAAACTTCCGGTAACCCGCCGTTTCGCTCTTTTTTCGTTCGTTTTTTCTTCAATTGCTTCGTTTACGGCTTGTTTTGCTTCGCGTACTTGCCTTTGTACGACGCGCGCCCCCTCAATTCCTCGAAAACTATTTGGCAAACGCGGGCGCCCGGCGCGACGCGCAACGGCAACGGAGAAACATTCATCAACTCAAGCACTTGAACGTTGTCGACGCCCGGCTGAATTAACGCGCTCGAAACGTGAACGAGCAAGCCCGCGCGCGCCATACTGCTTCTTCCTTCGATTCTAGCGCACAAGTCGTTACTCAAACGAATTCGTTCAAGAGTACAACCGAGAACGAGTTCGTGAGGAACGAGTTCAACGTATTCGCAGTTTCGAAACGTTTTCTCTTCATACGCTTCGGCCGGCAGCCCCAGAAACGCCGCGTCGATTCGCGTTGCGCCGTTCGCTTTCCTGAAAAACTTGAAACGATTACCTAAACAAACGTCAACGCTGCACGCGCCGACCAGCGAACGCGCGAACGGAGTAATCTTAATCCGTTTTTCTTTAATCGCATTAAAAATTTCTTTTTGAGAAAGAATCATTTTATTTCGCCGTTCCGTTTCTCCGGCTCAATAACGCCAGCAACTTATTAAAAGCGT
>CAZOKY010000094.1:0-2713 GCA_964580705.1 Microcaldota archaeon
AGTTTGACGCAGCAAAACAAGGGAATCGTTTACTCGATTGCACGCGCGGCGGATCTCGCGGTGGTCCTTCTTCAAGACGCGAAGGACTCCGAAGAAAAAGCATCGTATGCGGAGTTGAACGCTAAACGCACGCTTTACGCGTCGAGCCGAGAATTCGAACCCGAAGATCTCCGCAAAAAAATTTATGACGCGCTCGAGCTCGTGCGCGTTTTCACGAAGAACCCGAAGGACCCGCACGGAAAAACCGATTTGAATCACCCTATAGCGTTGTTCCCTGGGAAAGCGACGGTCATTGACGCTGCGCGCGAGATTCACAAGGAACTCGCAAGCGGTTTCGCTTTCGCGCGCGTTTGGGGCGGCGGCAAGTTCGCGGGGCAACAAGTCGGCGCGGACTACGTCTTGCGGGACGGCGATGTAATCGAAATCCACTTGAAGCAAAACACAACGTAATCCCCGTGCTCGTGAGGAAAGCGCGGAAAGCGCTCGTTTTAAAAAGGCGTTTTCGTTAATGACTCGCGACCCGCGAGACGCACAGAGGTGTTTATTGATGAAACAGCGAAGAGGACAATCCTTCGAAACAATGATGCTAGTGGTAAGCGTGATAGTCGCGGTCGCGATTCTAGGGATACTACTCGGTTTCCTGAAAATAATTCCAGACATGGGAGTAAATGCGAAAGAAGTAATGCCGAGTTTAGTAAGCAAAATAAACGCGCAAGGCTACGGGTTGGAAATACAGGAAAAAGTAATGTTTAACGACGGAGACAGAATTTACAGGCAAACCGTGGTCGGGCAAGCGCCGATTGCCGAAGACCACGTTCAATTCGTTTGCGACGACGTGTTATGTGGAGACGCCTCCAAACCGTTGACCGTAACATCTACTTCGATAGTAACAAACAAAAAAATAATCGCTACGGTAGCGATATGTCTTGGTAACGACGGGATTTACAAAGTCGTCGTAGGAAGTATGACGAGCGAAGTGTCGAAGAAAGCCGAACAGGAATGCGGTTTAGCTTAAAAATTAAAAAGGTGACTTGAAATGAAGAGACGCGGACAAGCTTTCGAGACAATGATGCTGGTAATCAGCGTAATCGTCGCAGTCGCCATTCTGAGTATCTTACTCGGCTTCATCGGCAGGATAGGGCCGGGAATCGGCGGAGACGCTATTACGACGATGAAAACGCAGTTGAAAAACGTGCAAAGCACCGGCTACGGTTCCTCAAGCATCGAGAAAGCAACGTTCAGCGAGGGAACCATCCGCACGGGAACGCTGATATCCGATTTGCCGTTGGCGGCTTCAGACATCAAGTTCATCTGGGTTTCAAACGGAATTTGCGGCAGCGCGGATAGCGACCCGTTGAATTGCGAAGACGCTAAAATCACCGTAAACCACAAGATAACGGGTTACATCACGACTTGCAAGGGTGACGGGCCTTACAACATCGTAATCGGTTCGGAAAACCAGAAGAAGGAAGTCAGCGAAAAGTGCGACGCGTGCGTCGAAGGCACTTGCTCCAGCGGCTAAACGGGTTTTCTTTTCCTTTTTTATTTTTCTTTCTTTTTTTCGTTTTATTTTTTTCTTTCCTTGACTAGCTTCGCTTTTTTCACTTCATGCCTACGAACGATTTCATGACTTCGTAAATCCCGCCCCACTGCCAAGCGAATTGAAGCACGCTAACCGCGAACAACAACAACGCCACGAGACGCAGCCTCGGATACTTCTTCCACACGAGGTACGCTAGCCCCGCAGCGGGCGCGATAACCGCCCACAAAAGCAAAACGATGACTTCGTGGTCGCCGAAAACGTTTTTCACGTCCGACGCCATTCGCGTTCCGTGGTAAACCGGGTTGTACTTGTAGTCTAGAAGCGACGAAGGCCTAGGCGCCGAAATCGAGACGATTCTAGGCATTTTGCGCATTACGCTGCGGACGTACTTGAACAAGGTAGTGGTTCACTCGCTTTGAACGCCGCAAAACCAAGTGGGTTTTCAATCGAATTCGCTGTCGGTTTAGCTTCGATTTTCATCGGTTTTCAGTTTAAACGGCGGGATTGCTTGCAAAAACAACGCAAGCGCGGTAATTAAATATTTGCTTGAAGACAACAATAAACTCCGTTCAAGGGGGAGTAGGGTAGCCTGGCATCCTACCAGCTTCGGGAGCTGGTGACCCGAGTTCGAATCTCGGTTCCCCCACTCAAGTTAAAAACGCGTTCGAACTATACTTCACGCGGAGAAGAAAAAAAATGAATTTAACGGATTTGCCGCCGAAACTCAAGTATGCCATCGGAGCGCTGATCTCGGTAATGGGAATCGGCATGATTTTTTACCACTACGTCGAGAAATGGAATTGGATTGACGCCGCGTTCTTCGCCACCAGCACCATCACCACCGTGGGTTACGGCAACGTCGTGCCTACGACGCCGTTAAGCAAAGTATTCACGATAGCGTACATGCTGATCGGAATCGGAATCGCGTTGTACTCATTATCCATGATCGGCGGGTACTACATGGAGCAACGCTTTGAAAGCAGAATTTACGGGGCGGCAACCAGCCCGCGCGAACAACTGCGGAAACTTCGTTGCGCGATAACGCCGGGACACGGTTATTGCAATACGAACGACGCCGAAAACAAAACTGCGAAAAAGAAAAAAGTGAACTCCTGATGATGCGGACTCATTACTGCAACGAAATCGTTCCCGCGCTCGCCGGCAAAAGCG
>CAZOKY010000095.1:0-2694 GCA_964580705.1 Microcaldota archaeon
GCATGAAGCCGTTCGGCTTAAGCCGCGGCGCAGACGAATCCGGGTTTCGAAAAAGCGCGTCGTGCAAAGCGCGGAACGCGGTTTTCTTTTCCCGAGCAAGACGACGCGGCACGAACTTTCGTTCGGCGTTCCGGTCATTGAAGCGAGTTTGAAAGATTTGCTTTAAGGATTTGTTTTAAGGATTTGCGTTAAGGATTCGCGTTGAGGATTTGTTTTAAAACCGCCGTTAGGCAAGGCGATCCAAAATCGTTTTAAACGACGTGCTGCTAATGCACGCCATGAACATCAAGAAGGAAATCGACCCGTGGGGCACCGCGCTAGTCAAAGACTATGACGATCTCTTCCAGAATTTCGGCTTGCAGAAAATCAGCGATTCGCTGCGCGCGAAACTCGCGGACTCGAGGAATTTCCGCCGCGGAATAGTTTTCGCGCACCGGGATTTTGATAAGTTTGTGGCTTCCGCGGAGAAAGGCGAACGCACAGTCGTCATGAGCGGCATCAAGCCGACGAGCGAATTTCATTTGGGCAGCAAGTTGACTGCCGAAGAAATCATTTTTCTCCAAAAAAAATTCGGTTCGGCAGTGCATTACTGCGTCGCGGATTTCGAAGCGTACGCCGACAACGGCCTCGGTTACGCGGAAAGCGCGGCGCTCGCAGTCGACAACGTTGCGGATTTGCTCGCGCTCGGACTCGACGACAAGAACGCGTTCATTTACAAACAATCGAAGTCGTTGCCCGTGTTGAACCTCGCTTTGCAGGCGTCGCGCAAGACAACGCCGGCAACGCTCGAAGCCCTATATGGACACCAAAACCTGGCGTTGTACCTCGCGGTGCTCGTTCAAGCCGGCGACATTCTGCACCCCCAGTTGCCCGAGTTTGACGGGAAGAAGCACGTTTGCGTTCCCGTCGGCATTGACCAGGATCCTCACATTCGTTTTGCGCGTGATTTGGCGGCGAAGTTCGGTTTCGTGGCGCCTAGCGCGACGTTTCACCGCCTTTTCAGGTCGTTGGGCGGGGAAAGTAAGATGAGCAAGCGCGACCCGCTCGGCGTCGTGACGTTGAATGATTCGCCTGAACAGATCAAGAAGAAGCTCGGAAATGCTTTCACGGGAGGCCGCTCGACGGTTGAGGAACAGAGGCGGCTTGGAGCGGAGTACGGGAAGTGCGTGGTTGCGGAGCTTGACTACTTCCATTTCGAGGAGAACGACGACGAAGTTTTGGAAAGGAAACGCAAGTGCCTCAGCGGCGAGTTGTTGTGCGGCGAGTGCAAGAAGCAAGTCGCGGAGAAAATCAACGCGTTTTTGAAGGCGCACCAGGAGAAGAAGCGGAAGCTGCGCGGTAAAGCCGAGAAACTGCTTTCGGCGGAATAGCGTTGGCGTTTTCGCGTTTTTCGCGTTTTTGCGGTTTCCTGCTTTCATGGACATTCGTCGTAAAAACGCTTTGTGGGATTCGGTTTAAAAACTCATTTTCACATAACCCCTACCCGGTTGTTTAGATTCCGTTGTTTTGATTTCTACTCGTTTCGTTTACCGTTTAACTTTCAAGGAGTTGTTTGCAGGAAATGAAAGCGATTTTCAAGGACAAACCGGGTCCGGGCGCCGTGTTGAAGGACGTCGACGTCCCGAAAATCGGGCCTAACGACGTTCTCATCAAGATCGAGGCCGCCAGCATTTGCGGGACGGACGTGCACATTTACGAGTGGGACGCGTGGGCGCAGAACCGCATCAAGCCGCCGTTGATTTTCGGGCACGAGTGCGCCGGGAAAGTCGTTGAAGCGGGCGACCGCGTTAACCCGGACGAAGTGAAGTTAGGCGACTTGATTTCGGTTGAAACGCACGTTTTCGACGACCATTGTTTCCAGTGCAAGACGGGGAACAAGCACATTTGCGAGAACATGAAGATTTTCGGCGTCGACATAAACGGGGTATTCGCGGATTACGCCGTAGTGCCCGCGAAGAACGCGTGGGTGAACGACCCGAAAATGCAGTCCGAAATCGCGTCGATTCAAGAGCCTTTCGGTAACGCGGTGCACACGGTTTTCGAAGGCGGGGCGCCGAGCGGGGATTCCGCGCTCGTTCTGGGTTGCGGGCCGATAGGATTGTGCGCGATAGGCATTTTGAAGGCTATAGGCGCTTACCCGATTTACGCGGTTGAACCGTTGCCTTTCCGCGCGAACCTCGCGTTGAAGATGGGGGCTACGGTCGTGTTCGACTCGTCTAAAACCGATTACGTGAAAGAAATTCTTGGGGAAACGCACGGCAAAGGAGTAGGCGCAGTGCTCGAAATGAGCGGTCACGGTTCCGCGCTTCAGAAGGGGTTTAAAGTGTTGCGTCCGGGAGGCAAAATGAATATTCTCGGCGTTTTCGCGAACGATGTGCCGCTTGACGTGAGCAACGGAATCGTTTTCAAGTACGCGCGTGTGCACGGAATCAATGGCCGCAGGATTTGGGATACGTGGGAGAAGACGCATGACTTGCTTGCTAACGGGAAAGTCGACGTTCGGCCGTTGTTGACGCACCGGTTCGCGTTAGCGGATTTCGAGAAGGGTTTCGCGGCGATTGCCGCGGGCGAGGCGGCGAAAGTAATCCTGAGGCCTTGACGAGTTTTGTTTTCGTTTTTCCTAATTCTTGCGGTTTTCAAGCGCGTAACGCTCGAGCGTCGCGATTCTTTCGTCAAGCGGCGGGTGGGTAGCGA
>CAZOKY010000096.1:0-2543 GCA_964580705.1 Microcaldota archaeon
TGAGCAACATTGATTTTCTTTCCGTGCCCATCGGGCGTTACGTGGAAATGAACCTAGAGTTCGGAACGAAGCTGAACAAGCAAAAACAGCCAAAGATTTTTTCCGTGAATTACTTTCTCAAGGATTCCGATGGAAAGTTTTTGACCGCGAAGATAAACGACGAGGAATCGATTCCGAACAAGGCGGTAACTGCGGTTTGGTTCAAGTGGATGGAACTGCGATGCCACAACGACGTTAAAGCCATAACAACGCCTACTGGGTTAATCCCCCGCTACGAAGACTTGAAAAAAATTTTTGCGGACGTGCTCGGAAAGCGTTACGGCGAAGCGGAATACACAAAGCAGTTCGCGGTGCGCGTAACGCAGCAGCTCGCGAAAATCCAGCGGGTGCGCGCGTTTTACTCGGCGCTGAACGCGGCGCCGCCTGCAGTCTTCGCGGAATTCGACGCGCAGGAAAAACGGTTGCAGGAAGCGCGCGCGAGCTGCGGCGACTTGATTAAACCAAGCGCATTTGAAGGAAGGCGGGAAGGCAAAGGCATTTAAGAAAAAAAGAAGAATAAGTAAGCGTGCCTGCAAACGCGCTCGTGCAACAACGTTCCTGGTCTCGTCTAGAACGCTTCATCGGCAAAACGCCGTTTCAACGCGCGTTGCGAATGCGCCAGCAACGCTTCGGCAGAAATGTTTCAACCGCAGTCGTGCCTCGAAAGCCAGCTGCTGATGCTGCCATCGCCAAGAGCCTTGAGAGACACGAGCAAAAAGTACTCGAATGGCGTTCGCGTAAAAAAACGCCTAAAACGATAGCGGTGCTCGAAGCCCGCGCGGCGGTGTTGCGCGGTCTCCGCCAAGTCGGCTTCAAACCGAATTTTAACAATCTTGTTGCCGCGCTGGCTTACGAACACGGTTTGAAAGGCGGCAGCGAAAGCAAGTTGCTTAAAGCCATGAACGCCGCGAACACGATGAACCTCAAGCTAGGCGGCACGCTTGCAAGCGGTTCCATGGGTTTGACGCACACGGCGATAAAGCGGGACTTGTGTTTCAAAATCAACGAAGTGCTGGCGTCGTCTAAAGAGGCTTTGAATACGAAAGAAATAGCGGTTAGAATAGGGTTGAAACCGACGTGGAAACAAACTCGGTACGTCACCACCGCGCTCGGAATACTCGACTTGATGGGGTTGTCCTACAAATTGCCTTCAGCAAAAGGCGGGTTGTTGTACCGCTGGATTCACGCAGCGCGCAGAATGAGTTCTGAAACTATTCCAGTGTGGAGCATCGACTTTATTACGCTGAAAAAACTTAGCGAGAGAAACGCTCCAGCCGCGGCAACCGAGCTGTCGCGGGAAATCGGCGTCAGCAACCTCAGAAAAACGCTTAGGCGGCTTGAACGGCTTCAATTGATTAAAACAACGCTGGCGAGCAGCAGAACGATGGTCGCTTTGTCCAGTTACGGGAAAACGCTGATACGCGAACAAGCCGAAATAAACTACTTTCACCCTCGACTGCGCATAGCGCTCCTCGATTTGCCCCGCCCGAAAAACGAGCCGAGTCCGCTTGAATTCCACAGGCGAGAAAGATTCGAACGATGGGGGAGAGCAGCGTACGCCTTGCGGTTGGAACTCTCGACCGGAATACGGAGAAAACGCGGCGGCGATTACGGGACACGTGGATTCGCTGGCGTCAAAATAGCCGCCAGGAGAATAGGGGAAAACAGGAAGTTTATGGAAGGCGTGGCGTTGGGGAAAACGCCGTTCCACGAAATTCCGCCGTCGAAACTGCTTTCGTTCTACGTGCCGTGGATTAAGAGGACTAATCCTCGCGCCGCAATGATGATAGAAGAATACGCGTTAAACGCGCAGCGCGCTTTACCGAAGCCGGCTCGCTTAACCTAGCCGAGCACGCGGCAAGCGTCTTTCTCGACTACGACGGTGCACTCCGCCTGCGCTACCATGCCCTTATTGATTTCTTTTAGAACAGGGTAATCGCGAACGATTTCTTGCCTGCGCAAGTCCGCAAGCGCGAGCCCTGCCGAAGCTTCGCTGAATTTCGCGTCCACCCAACGCTTCGCGAAAGGCAGCGTCTCGCACTCTTCCACGAGCCACTCGAGAACTTTCCGCGATTGCGGTAAGCGCACGTTGCGAATGTTCATTAACGAATAGATTTCGCAGAAATTGCCGTCTTCGACGCGGCCCGCACCCGTCGTAGCGAACGGTTCCACCGCGAAAACGTCTCCTTCTTTGAGCACGTAGTCGCCGCGGGCGACGTTCGGAATCTCTTTCCCCGCGTGCAGCAGAAACTCGCCGAGCGAGTGCCCGCACAAATTCTCGATGGGCTTAAAGCCTTTTTCTTCAATCGTTTTCTGGATGACTGCGCCGACGTCCCGTACGTTGACTCCCGCCTTCATCGTGGCAGTCGCGTTGTTGAGCGCTGCTTCCGCGGCTTCAACGAGTTTGCCGTTCTCGCCGCTTAAATCGACCGTAAACGCCGCGTCGATTATGAAGCCTTTGACGTGCACTCCGTAATCGACTTTCACCACGTCTTTCTCGGTGA
>CAZOKY010000097.1:0-2481 GCA_964580705.1 Microcaldota archaeon
GGCCGCGCGAAGGCGAAATCGTGGGCGTAGTCACGGAAATGCAAGGCGGAGCGCGCATGAGAGTGCAATGCGCCGACGGCAAGACGCGTCTCTGCAGGGTGCCCGGCAAAATCAAGAGGCAAATCTGGGTCCGCGCCGGGGATTTCGTGCTCATCAAACCGTGGAGCGTGGAAGGAGACGAGAAGGCGGACATCGCCTACCGTTACACGAAAGTGCAGAGCGACGCGCTGCGCAGAATGGGCTTGCTTAAAATCTGAGTCCGCGAGCTCGCTTTCGCGATTCCCCCGAATCTTCTGATTCTTCGAAATGCTTTTAAATTCGTTCCAGCTAGAAATAACTCCCTCGCGCCCCGAATTTCCCGATTTTCGCCGCAAGACGGACAAACCGAACAAACTGTTTTTTCGGCGTGCTGAGAGTTTAAACGGCTAACAATACTAATTCAAGAAAGGTGAAAGAAAAAAATGGTTAACGCCGAAATGGCTAAATTCGCTGGACACGGAATGGAACAGAAATGCGAAATCATTCCGAAACCCGCTTCGCTATTCAAAAAACCCGTAAACATGCCTGCTTACGACGAGGCTTACAAAAACTTCAACTGGAAGGACCACGAGAAAGACGTCGAGTGGTTCGGCGACCCCTCGCAAAGAAAAATCAACGCCGCCTACAACGCCGTCACGCGCCACATGAAGACGAAAACGAAAAACAAAATCGCTTTGCGTTACGAAGGCGCGAACGGGGAAAAACGCGACGTCACTTACGCTGAGCTCGAAGCGGAGTCGAACAAGTTCGCGAACGCCTTAGTCCGCCTCGGAATCAAGAAAGGAGACCGCGTATTCATTTTCCTGCCCCGCATTCCGGAAGTGCACGTGTGCTTCCTCGGAATTTTAAAGACGGGCGCAATCGCGGGCACGATGTTCAGCGCTTTCGGACCCGGCGCCCTCAAAGACCGTCTCGAGAACAGCGACGCTTGCGTCGTAATCACGGACAAACTGCTTAAGCCGCGAGTTGACGAAATCCGGCCGCAATTGCCGCACTTGAAGCACGTAATCAGCGTGAACGAACCCGACGGAGGGCAAGCGCCTCTCGACGCCAACAAAGGCGAGTTGTTGTACAAAGAAATCACTGCGAAGGAATCGCCTTCGTTCAAGTGCGTTGAAACGAGCGCGGACGACCCCGCTTTCCTTTTATACACTAGCGGTTCAACGGGAAAACCGAAAGGCGTCGTGCACGTTCACGGCGGAATCGTCCAGCAACAATTGAGCGCGAAGTGGGTGCTCGACTTGCACGAAGACGACGTTTACTGGTGCACTGCCGACCACGGTTGGGTCACGGGCGTAGTCTACATGATTCTCGGGCCGTTGTGCGTCGGGTGCACGAGCGTAATGTTCGACGGGCGTTATTCAACCGAAAAATGGTATAACATAATCGAGGAAAACAAAGTAAACATTTGGTATACCGCGCCGACGGCGATTCGCATGCTGATGAAAGACGGGCTTGAAACCGCAGCGAAACACGATTTCTCGTCACTCAGGCACATTTACAGCGTCGGCGAACCCCTCAACCCTGAAGCAATCAGGTGGGGAATGCAGGCTTTCAACGGCCTCGCGTTTCACGACACTTGGTGGCAAACGGAAACCGGCGCAATGATGATTTGCAATTACCCGAGCGACGAAATCCGCCTCGGCGCCATGGGCAAGCCGTTTCCGGGAACAATAGCCGGAATAATCGATGAGAACGGGAACGAGCTCGGGCACGAGAAGGAAGGCGACCTCGCGCTGCGCCCCGGTTGGCCTAGCATGATGAAAGCGATTTGGAACAACCCCGAGAAATACGCGTCTTACTTCAAGAACGGTTGGTACGTAGTCGGCGACCGCGCGTTGACGGACAAAGACGGTTGGTTTTGGTTCGTGGGCCGCGCCGACGACGTCATCAAGACGGCGGGCGAGCGGGTTGGACCGTTCGAAGTCGAGAGCGCGCTCGTCGAGCACCCGGCAATCGCGGAAGCGGGCGTCATCGGGAAACCCGACGCGTTGCGCGGGGAAATCGTGAAGGCGTTCGTGACGTTGCGGCAGGGCTTCGCGCCGAGCGAGGAACTCAAGAAAGAGATTTCGCAGTTCATCAAGAAAAAGCTGAGCGCGCACGAATACCCCAGGGAAATCGAGTTCGTTGACAAGCTGCCGAAAACGCGTAGCGGCAAGATCATGCGGCGCATGCTGCGAGCGAAGGAAATGGGCTTACCCATCGGCGACACGAGCACGCTTGAAGACTGAAACGAAAAAAAACTTTAAAAATAGTAGTGGGCCCGGAGGGATTTGAACCCTCGACCTTTCGATTTCCACCCAAAGCATCCAGCTTGGTTATCAGTCTCGTTTTCTCAGCGCTTAACGCTCAAACGCGTCAACGCTTCGAATCGAACGCTCCAACCAGGCTAAGCTACGGGCCCACGAAGACTAATCGTTTTGTCGGTAAAGGTTTTTATTC
>CAZOKY010000098.1:0-2325 GCA_964580705.1 Microcaldota archaeon
CGCGCGGGTAAAAGTCTTCGAGTTCGAGCTCCATTTTTTCGGGGAGCGCGGCGTTAATTGTTTTTTGAAGTTCGAGTACTTTGTTTTCGCATCCTTTGCCGTAAATCAGGAAGATAGAATCTGAGTCTCCGTAAAGAACGTGCAAACCCGCTTCCTCGGCTTTCTTCATCGTTTCCTGAATGTACTGCCTACCCCAAGCGGTAACGCTTTCAGCCGCCTCGCGAGAATACCAGCGCGAACGCGAGTAACCGAGGTAACCGTAAAACGAATTGTGCAAGCAAACGAGTCCCAACCCGCCGATAAAATTCTCGTCTTCTTCCACGCTTAAGTCATAAACGAACTCGGGCGGTTTTTCTTCCTTGACTTCAGCGACCTCATCGATAGCCAAGTCGGAGTCCGACAGCAGGAGGAAGTTTGAGAGTTTGTCGTTTTTACCAAACTTTTTCTCGAATTTTTTCGTGAAGAACTCCAGCGTTTTTTTGTCCATCCTGCCTTTAATGCGCCTGTAAAACCTTTTTTCAGCCAAAAGCCGCACTTCTTTTTCCAACAGCCTTCCCGGAATGCCAAATGAAAAAGTCCTGTGGAGTTTTCTGTCGCCTCCGAACAAAGCGTCGTTCACGACTACCCTGTAAAAACGCGAGTCTTTCTTTATCGAGGCGCAGAAGCCGAGCTGGCTTAAAAGCAGGCACAGTGTCGTGGCCAGTTTTCTGCTGACTGTTGTAAACCGCCAGCGCTTTGCTTTTTTCTCGTAATTGCCGTCGCCTTCAAAATACGTTTTCAAGAAAGCCATTTTGATTTCGCGCGGTGCCGTTAGAACCAAAGACGGCACCTGCTTTTCATAAGCGTTTGCTCCGCACTCGTACGCGTACTTGAAAAGCAGGAACGCCATTTGCGTGTTGCTGGTTACGTCTTGCGTCAGCTTTTGCGTTTCAAGTCCTAGCGCGTTCATCGCCGTTCCGCAAAAGTCAAGAATTTTGCCGTCGAGGTTCGTCACCTGCGCGCGGTAACTGCTTCCTCCGGTTGCGTTAATCCATTTTCTTGTGTGTCCCTCGCTTACGAAATATCCGAGTAGTTTGGCTACGTTTTCGTTAAATGGAACGAAAACGCTTACTCTTGCGCCGTTCAACGCGCCTATTTTCGCGTTGTTCCACCGCGGAGATTCCTTAACTTTGTCTGGAAGACCCCTGATTTCAGAGTAATTCAAAAAGTGTTCCCGCTTGTTTCCGTTGTATTTGAGTTTTGGTAGAACTGCTTTCAAGAATTCTCTTTCGGTTCTTCCGGTTTCGGTTACCTGGTAAACCAGCGACCTTCCTTTGGAAACGCATGAAACCAATTCGGCGTCTTTCAAGTATCTCAAGTGATTTCCGGCGCACCGCCTTCCCATTCCGATTGTTTTTGCGGCGTTCGAAACCATTTGTTTTTCTTCCAGTGAGCCAAGCAGTAAAGCATCTGTTTCCAAGACGTCTAAATCCCGTTCAAGTTTTAGCGTTACGATAATATTTTTAGCTTCTTCCAAAGGAACGTTCGAGAGCGCTTTCAATAAATTGATTCGGCTTACCATCTTATCCGGCGAAGGCGCTTTCTTCGGCACCAAAACGGGCGTTCCCGTTTTCAAGTCGCAGCCGGCAATTGGTGAAAAGCATCCCGCCTCGTCTATCGTGAATACGCTGTGGTTTCTAGTGATTTTTACTTCGCGTCCAGAGGCAAGGCGGATTTTCAACAAAGAATCCGCTTTGTGTCTCATAACTTTCTTGATGGGTTTAAAAACCACTCGGCCTGTTTTGTTGAAGCACGCGGTCCGCCAACCAACCGCATCGCCCAACTGAGTTGAATGAATAAACTCGTTTGAAAGACGAGTATCGATGAATTCCGAAGCAGTCTGCACCACGACTTCGTTTCGCGGGGTCAGTAACACGATAAACTCGTCTGGCGCGACTGAGTTTGCAACGACTTTCAACGCCCACTGGCGTGAATCGAGTTGCGAGTATTCTTTCGCGTCCTTGTTTTTGTCGAGCGACTTCATCTTCTTTTTTGTTGAAACGCGTTCGTCGATTATGCGTCCAAGCGTTTCGGGAATTATTCCTCGACGCTTCGCGCAAAAACGGTGACCCTGCGGAGAAACGAACGATGAAGACTTCGTTTTATCGTCGTTTTTGCAGCACGCGCAATTCAACGTGGCGGGGTCAACGTTGTGCGAAATAATAATGCTCGGGTACATGGATTTGAAGTCGAGCACCGCAATGTTTTCATAGACGCCTGCTTCCGGCGTAGCCACGAAAGCGCCTTGAATCGGGTTCGCCGCCCGCGACGACGCCTCGCCGCCGC
>CAZOKY010000099.1:0-2310 GCA_964580705.1 Microcaldota archaeon
ATTCTGCTCAAGCGCAAAACCTGAGTTCGCGCGTGGTGAGCGCGACGATAGAACGCGCTACGGGAATCAGTTTCCTAAGCGAAAAATGACTTGACGATTAAATTTGATTTGACGATTGAATTAACGATTAAATAATGATTTTAAAGAAAACGGTTTTTTTTGGAGTGTGATTGTTTTGGGTAAGATTACGAAGATTTCAGGTCCCGTCGTCACCGCCGACGGAATGAAGGGTTCGACGATGTACGAGCTCGTGCGCGTGGGAAGCGAACAATTGCTCGGAGAAATAATCGGGCTCGAAGGGGAAAGCGCGACGATTCAAGTCTACGAGGAAACGGGCGGCGTCGCGGTGGACGAGCCGGTAAAGGGAACCGGTCGCTCACTCTCGGTGCTTCTCGGGCCCGGGCTGCTTACAAGCATTTACGACGGAATCCAACGCCCGCTTCCGGCGCTCAAGAAAAAGCAAGGCGACTGGATCAAACGCGGTTTGACTTCCGACGCGTTCGACTTGAAGAAAAAATGGGGTTTCAATGCGACGAAAAAGAAAGGCGACCGCGTAAGCGGGGGCGACGTTCTCGGAACCGTCCAAGAAACGAGCACCATCGAACACCGCATCCTCGTTCCGCCGAACGTGAGCGGAGTAATCGAGTCGGTTTCAAGCGGGCCGCGAGCCGCGCTCGACGTAGTCGCGGTAGTCAAGGACGGCGGGAAAAAACAAGAGGTGACGCTCGCGCAGTGGTGGCCCGTGCGAACGCCGCGCCCAGTCAAGAACAAGCTTTTGCCCGACATTCCGCTTGTTACGGGGCAGCGAGTCATCGACTTTCTATTCCCGTTGGCGAAAGGCGGCACCGCGAGCGTGCCCGGGCCGTTCGGCTCCGGCAAGACGGTCGTCCAACACCAGCTCGCGAAGTGGAGCGACACGCAAATCGTTTTGTTCATCGGTTGCGGGGAACGCGGTAACGAGATGACGGACGTACTCAGCGAATTCCCGAAGCTGCAGGACCCGCACACGGGCAAGCCGTTGATGGAACGCACCGTGCTCATCGCGAACACGAGCGACATGCCCGTCGCGGCGCGCGAAGCAAGCATTTACACGGGCATTACGATAGCCGAATACTACAGGGACATGGGTTACGACGTGGCGTTAATGGCCGACTCGACGAGTCGTTGGGCCGAGGCGTTGCGCGAAATTTCCGGTCGTCTCCAGGAAATGCCTAGCGAGGAAGGTTACCCCGCGTACCTCGCGTCAAGCCTCGCCGCGTTTTACGAGCGCGCGGGGCGAGCGGAAGTGCTCGGAAGCGGAGCAAAGCGCACGGGCAGCGTTAGCGTCATCGGCGCCGTATCGCCGCCCGGCGGCGACTTCAGCGAGCCCGTGACGCAGAACACGTTGCGCATCACGAAAGTTTTTTGGGGGCTGAGCGCGCGCCTCGCTTACGCCCGCCATTTTCCAGCCATCGACTGGCTTCAAAGCTATTCGCTTTACGCAGACTCGCTTTCGGGGTGGTTGAAGGCGAATGCGGGCGAAGATTTCCTGGATTTGCGCGCGAAGGCGTTGACGCTTCTTCAGAAAGAGGCGGAGCTAGAGGAAATCGTGCGTTTAGTCGGCGCGGAAGCGTTGCCGGCGCGCGACAAGCTCGTGTTGGACGTGGCACGCATGGTTCGCGAAGATTTCCTGCAGCAGAACGCGTTCGATGAAACGGATTCGTACACGTCGCTGCGCAAGCAATACGCTATGTTGAAGACGCTTATTTCGTTTCACGATTCCGCGCTTGAACTCTTGAACGCGGGCGTGCCGTTCGAGAAAGTGCGTTCGTTGAACGTTTGCAAGTTCATTCCCAAGTCGAAGTTCGTAAGCGAAAAACAGCTCGCGAAGTTCGACGACGAGCTTGCGGGGCTCGCGAAGGAAGCGAAGGCGTTGCGCGCGGAAACCGAGGCGGCGCGCGCCGCGGCGGAGAAAGCTCTCGAGAAAAAATGAGTTTAAATGAGTTTTTTTGCTGATTGACGTTTTTGGGTTTAAAGGTGGTTTTCAAATGGGCGGCGTTGTTTACAAAACGGTTTCGGAAGTTGCGGGAGCGTTGATTCTACTCGACAACGTTCAAGGAGTCAAGTACGGCGAATTAGTTGAAATAACTCTCGCGAACGGAGAACGGCGCAGGGGACGCGTTCTCGAAGCGACTACGAAGACGGCGCTCGTTCAAGTGTTCGAAGGAACGCGCGGAATCGACATTAGCGGCACGGCAGTGAAATTCACGGGCAGCGAAGTCGAACTCGGCGTTTCAACCGACATGCTGGGGCGGGTTTTCGACGGGCTGG
>CAZOKY010000100.1:0-2302 GCA_964580705.1 Microcaldota archaeon
CAATAACGCGTGCGGGGAAATTTGGCGTGCGGCAAGCAACCGCCCCGCTTTTTCCTTAACCGTTCTCTTCCTTGTTTTTTTGTTTTTCATCGCGACCACAAAACGTTTTTAATCGCCGCTCGGCTATAAAACCCGTCGTTTTTTCGTTTTTCGATTCACGGAATTTTTTAAGGAGTTGATTCGTTTTTGAATAAACTATTGTTGTCCATCGTTTTGATTGCGTGCGTGCTATCGTTGGGGTGCGTCGAGCAAGCCGCGCAGCAGCAGCCGTCGCCAGGCGCTTCCGTTGCGCCTTCACCTGCCGCTACGGCGAGCGTTGCGCCGCAGGCAAGCGTTGCAGCGAATGCTTCGCTGACTCCGCGCGTTTACGCTTCTCCGTCGCCCGGCGCGTGGAACGATTTCGCGCAACGCGAAGTCGTAGTAGACTTTTTGTACGCGGACTGGTGTTCGCACTGCGCGAAAATGAAGCCGATTGTTGAGGAGGCGGAGCGGGCGTTTCCGAGCGAGCGTTTCAAACTGCGTTGGTGGAACGAAGCCAACCAGACCAATATCAAAGGTGTCATAGATGTATTCACTTATTACCGCCACAAAGGGTTTTTCGGCGGGTTTCCGTCGTTCGTGATTCTCGGCGAGTACAAGCGCGTGGGCGAAATGCCGCGCAACGACTTCTTTGACTGGGTTTGTTCGTTCTTTCACGACCCGAGGCCGAGCGCGTGCAGCGAATACGCGAAGAAAACGTGGTGAAAAAAGCGGCGGTTTCCGACGGTCTCTTTTATTTTTTCCTTTTATTTTAAAATGGGCGAATGTGAATCGCGTGGCGGAGTTTCCTTACGCTTGGTTTTTGCGCCGTTACCTTGACACCTTTGGCGCGTTCGTCTGCCACAAAGTTTCCCCACCATTCAATCGTCTGTCTATGAAGTGCGTGGCGGATAGCGCCCTGCATTTTCGGGGATATGATTAACTTGATTTCTCCGGTTTCGTCTCCTCTCCGGTTTACTCCTTGCACTTTCACGCCTTCAGGAATATTACAGCGTGTAATAAAACTGCCAAACCGGTTCAATACGTTTCTCGGATTGGAAGCAATCGCCCGTTTTTGATTCCTGAATTCTGTTGCCATTAGCACACGTTTCTCCAATGAACCATTCGCGATGTTTTTCACGATACTTTCGAGCCGTCCTCGATTTCCTTTCCTGCGTCGGGCGTCAACAAGACGACTTTCGAGCGGTCGTCGCTGACTGCCGCGAGAAGCATTCCTTGACTCGTTATTCCGCGCACGGTGCGCGGCGCGAGATTCGCGACGACTACGATGAGCTTGCCTTCCAGTTCTTCGAGAGCGTAGTGTTGCGCGATTCCAGCGGCGAGCGTCCTCTCTTCGCCGCCGACTTTAATCGTGAGTTTTAGGAGTTTGTCGGCGCCTTCGACTTTCTCCGCTTTAAGGATTTTCGCGACTCGCAAGTCGAGTTTCGCGAAATCGTCGAACGAAATTTGTTCAGCCAACAGCAACCGCCCCCTCAATCCTTTGCGCTTTCTTTCACTCTTTCGACTTCAAGTAGCCGCCTTCGCCTTCCACGAAGACGTGCGACGCGTTGTTCGGGCAAACGAATTCGCCGTTTGACTCGTTGAATTTGAGCTTGAAGCAGTACTGGTCGCGAGTAAAGCATTTCGGGCAGCACGCTTCGCACTTTAACACCATGGGCTAACAATCACCTTTGATTTTACTTCTTTTTCGAGTGGGTTTAATCGAACGAAGAAAAGAATAATTCGAAAACGTTTTTATTACTGCCGTTTTACTGGAACCGTGGCTAAAACAAATTCGTTACTGGATTTCGCGTTGACGCTGAAAGACCCGTTGCGGCCGTACGGCGTAGTCGAAACGCTTCTTTTTTACGCTTGCGTTGCGCCGAGCGCGGCGCGGTTCGTTGGAAGCAAGGAAATCGCTGCAAAAAACTGGATTCCGAAAGGGCGCATGCCTTTTTTGATTAAGCGCGGTTCGAAAGAGCCTCCGTTGACTGCGGCGCAGTTAGCGGGCGCCGTGACGCGCGATTTCCTGGAAACGAGAAGCAAAATCGAGCACTTGAAGGACGCGCGGGAAAGCGGCGCGCTGACGCCGATGCAGGAAAATGTTTGGAATTATTTTCTCCCGCGCAAACTCGCCGACTTTTTTTACGCTTGCAACGGCGAAGCACCGGGGCGCCCGATTGACAGAGTGTTTTTCGACATCGACCGCGGCGCGAAAATGAGTGTGGGTCAAGCGCAGGAAGCGGCGGCCGCTTTCGTATCAGAAATCGAGGACGACAAAAGC
>CAZOKY010000101.1:0-2237 GCA_964580705.1 Microcaldota archaeon
GGCCGAACGCGCCGATGGCGGCGCTGGAAGCGTACGGCTCGGCGCCGAAGTACAAATAGCTCGCGAGGACGAGGACGACGAGGAGCGCGCTGGCCCAAGGAATCTTTTTCAGCAACGCGGCGGTTTCCATCGAGACGAGTAACGCGCCCCCGAATTTTAAATAGTGCTATGGTTTACCGTTTGAATCCGCCGAGTTTGCCGAGCGCGCCGAGGTTCCCACCCATCTTGCCGAGTTGCTTCATCATTCCGCGGTTCTTGCTCATCATCTTAACCATCTTGTTCGCTTTCTCGAAGTTATTCACGAGTTCCCTGACTTCATCCGGTTTGAGCCCCGCTCCCTTCGCTACGCGCGCTTGACGCGTCTTGCTCTTCAACAAGTCGGGATTCGTGCGTTCGTTAGGCGTCATGCTTAGAACCGCGGCCTCGAAATCCTTCATCTTGGATTCGCTTTGTCCGACGAGCTCCTCTGGAAGGTCGTACAACCCGAGCATTTGCATTACTTGCTTCATGGGCCCCATTTTCTTCATCGCGCGCATCTGCGCGAGAAACGACTCGTAATCCAGCTTGCCGTCCTCCATCGCGCGCTCGGCGAGCTCTTCGTCGCTCGCTTCCTTCAATTTTTCGAGCAACGACCCGAGGTCGGAAAAACCGCAGAGCTGAGCAACGAACTTAGTCGAATCAAACGCTTCAAAGTCAGACGGCTTTTCGCCTGTGCCGATAAAAGCAACGCGCGCCCCACTAACGGCGACGCTCGACAACGCGCCTCCTCCTTTCCCGCTTCCATCCATCTTCGTGATAATGACGCCCGTCAAACCGACCGCGTTATTGAATTCGCTTGCTTGGCGGCCCGCGACTTGGCCCAAGTCCGCGCTTACGACGAGAAACCGTTCGTCGGGCTTGAACGCGACGTTTACGGCTTTAATCTCGCGCACGAGTTCGTCGTCGAACGCGCTTCGCCCCGCGCTGTCCATGATCAAAACATCGGATTTCAAGCCAAGCTCGCGTTCGCCGTCCCGCGCTATCTTCACCGCATCGCGTTCGCCCTTGACTCCGTAAAAACCGCATTGCACTTGCTCAGCAAGCTGCTTCAATTGCTCGAACGCAGCCGGGCGGTGCACGTCGCCCGCGATGACTCCGACTTTCAAGCCTTTCGACTGGTAAAACTTCGCTAGCTTGGAAATCGTCGTCGTCTTTCCTTGCCCGTAAAGACCCAGCAACAGAATTTTTTGTTTCCCGATTCGCGGCTCGAACTTGCCCCCTAAAACGCGTTGCAGTTCCTCGTAAACGACTTTCACGACGTGTTCGCGGCCCGAGAGGCCCGCAACCGGCTTTTCCTTGAGAGCGCGCTCCTCGATTTTTTTCGTCAACTCGAAAACGAGCTTTACATTCACATCATTGGTTATCAAAACGCGCTGCAGCTCGCGCGTCAACTCGCGCACCGTCTTCTCGTCAACGAGTCCCGCGCCCGTGAGCCGCGCGAGCGCTTTTCGTATTCCTTGCCCTAAATCCATTTCAAGTCACTTTTCAAGAAGGAACTATTTTAGGTTTCAACTGTTTTAAAGAACCCGACAATTAACCACTCGGACGGGTTTCTTGGTTAGGCATAGGTTCGACAAGTTGTCTGAAATGCTCTCGAAGTAATTGAACGCGATCAAAAACCCTTTCGAAAACATCACGCGGCACTTTACCTGTTTCCACCGCTTCGATCATGCCGCGTTTGGCGCACGCTTCAACCAAACCATTAAAATAATCATAATAACCGTGGATGTCACGGCCCGCGCCTCCATCAGTAAGATACGCTAGTCTCTCACCCCGCTTAGTCATAGACTTTTGGTTGAGGTACAAGCGATACGCGGGGCCTTCCTTCTTCGGAAAATTTACTAAAACATTGAAGTAATGCTTTATTGGGTGCGGAATGTCGCGTGAAATCAAAAACAAGTCGAATAGCTTTTGGTTCACGGCATTATGCGGGTTTCCCGTCGGGGGTCGCTTGCCCTTTGGTCCTAAAAGCGAGTCTATTTCCAGCAGCGTTTTAGGAGAACTGAATGATCGTTTTACTTTAACTGGCGATTTGAAAATAGGAACCGGCTTAACATTTTCGCGGTAAAAAGGAGGCATGGCAGACTCACCGAAATAGTTTTGGCTTGCAAGCTATATTAAGCGTTTTTCCGTTAGCATAACTATGGCTTTAAACGCGGCGTTACGCCGAAAAATTCTTGAACGCATCAGTCCCACGC
>CAZOKY010000102.1:0-2229 GCA_964580705.1 Microcaldota archaeon
CCACTGCGCCAACTGCCACTGTTGCGCCTTCGCCGATTCCGACTATGGGACACCTTGTTTTGAGCGTGCGCACTCCAACGCCGACTCCGTTGCTGCTCGCGGGCGGGCCTAGTGGTGCGACTGGTTTGTTTGCGTTCGCGAATTCGGCTTGCGTGGGAGCGTTGTTGTTCCTAGCGATTTTGGCGGCAGCGTTGGCGTACTACGCTTTGCAGAAGAAAAAGAAGCTTGCTGCGTTGACGCTTTGGGGCGGCGTTGCCGTAGCGTTCTTGCTGCCGTTCGTTGCGGCGTGGTTGCTTGACGACGCTTGCGCGGCGGTTCCGTACGCCGTGGGCGAAGCCATCATAGTCCTCGTGCTCGCTGGCCTCGTTTGGAAGAAAATGCTGTGATAAACGCAAAGCGAAACAGGCAAAGCGTTTTCTTTCCCTTCCCCTTTTTTCTTTTTTCTTTCCTTTTTCTCGTTTTTCTTTTTTTTCTTCCCTTCTTTTATTTCCAGCCGGCGTAATCATTGGCGGGTAATCTGCAAATGCGTTTCTTGACCGGCGAAGCAGCCGCCGTAATCGGTTCGACTCTCCTCATAGCCGACGCGCACTTGGGAATCGAATTCGCTTTCCGCCAACGAGGCGTTTTCATTCCAATGCAGCACAAGCGCGTCGCCCGCAAAATCGCCGCGCTCGCGAAAAAGCATTCTTGCACCGAAGTCTGCGTTATCGGGGATTGCAAGCACGACGTTTACGGTTTCGAGTTGTTAGAAAAGCGCATGATGCGCGAGTTCCTCGCCGAGTTGCGCAAAGCCAATCCCGAAGTGCGTTCGTTTACGGTCGTCAAGGGTAATCATGATTCCGAGCTTGAAGCGCTGGCGCGCGAAGACGCAAGTTTCAAAATGGTTCCGCCTCAAGGATTCGTTTTGCGTGACGGGAAAGATTCGTACGGCGTTTTTCACGGCCACGCTTGGCCCAGTCCAGAAGTTTTGAAGGCGAAGCGCTTGCTTTGCGGCCACTTGCACCCGCTCCTGGAAATCAGTGACAAGGCTGGCGCGTGGCGCGCGCCAGCGTGGCTCGTGGGCGCAGTCAAAGCGAGCAAGAAATTCGGAACTGCGGCGCCGGCGCGCGAGTGCGTCGTTTTCCCGGCGTTCGGCGTCTTAAGCGGCGGAACCGTAGTCAACAAGCAGCGCGCGCGTCTAATCGGCGTTTTGTTCGAGAACGAACTCTTCGACGTTGCGCGAGCGCGCGCGTTTTCTTTGGACGGGTCGAACCTCGGGAGAGTCAAACGCCGGACTTCGCCGCGTTGAAAACACGGGTTTATATTTGCGTTCGAACAAAAACCTTGTCTCTAATCTTTAAATTCTATTCGTTATCTATTCGTTAAGGTGGTTTTACATGGGCAACCGCGGAAAAGAAAGGCAAGTTAACTGCGAGAAATGCGGGCGAACCGTGCGCAAAGACAAGGCGGTTTACATTGAAAAGCCGATTCTCCAAAACCCGCTCGAACGCCACCAACTCGCCGAACCCTCCACTTACCGCGCGGTTCTCACGCGCGAAGTAGCGTATTGCCCGGGTTGCGGGAAACACTTGCGCGTTTACGAAAAAAAGATTAAGCAAAACATTCGCAACGACGAGCGCGCCGCGCGACAACGCGAGTTCGGCGGTCCCAGCCGAGGCGGAGGATACGGCGGGGGAAGCGGATACGGCGGAGACGGCGGTTTTCACCACGGCCCGCGCCGCGAGCACCCGCCGCGCTACGGTTCAACGCCGAGCGATTCGGCTGCGCAAGGCGATTCGACGCAAGGCGCCGCGCAAAACGATTCCGCAACGCAATCCGGCGAAGCTTCGAGTTCTTCTTCGGTTGAAGCGAAGGCAGAGGAAAGCGAGGAAAGCGAAGTGCCGGCAGAAAACGAGCAAAACCAGCAAGGCGGGCAATAAGAACAAAACGCTTAAAACCGCTTTCCTAGTAACCCAATTCAATCCTATTTTTCTTCTGAAAACAAGGGTGGGTTTAGAATGCGTGAAACTCGCGAGTTTACTTACGCCGCTGCCGGAGTCGACCGCCGCGAGCGTGCGAACGCCAAAAAATTCGGTTCAACCCTAGCGAAAACGCTTCCACGCGGCTCGCGCCGCACTCCTTTCAACGACCTCACGCCCCTCGACGCCAAGCATTACGCTTTACTAACGGTAGACGGAGTCGGAACCAAAAGCTTCATCGCGGAACTCGCCGAAAAACAAGGACTCGTTG
>CAZOKY010000103.1:0-2192 GCA_964580705.1 Microcaldota archaeon
TCCGCGACGGGGAAACAACTACGCTGAAAATGAATTACTACAAGATTCCTAGCGACAGCGGATACAATGAATACAACGGCTATTACGAGTACGAATACACCGGACTCGTCGATTCGCAAACGCTGCTCGTGAACATCGTCGCCCGGCAACCCGAACAACCGAGTGAAGGTCCCTTAATCACGCAACGCCTCGAAATCGACGCGAAAACCGTCCGCGCTTCGCCCGGAACGAAAACGTACGCGCCCGTCACCATCCGCAACAAGAACTACTACGACATTCCGTCGTTAATCGTTTACGCCGACTCCTTGCCTAACGGCGTCAGCGTCAAACCCCTCACTCCGTTCGCGTTGAACGCCGGAGAAGAAAAAACGCTCGCGCTCGAATTCGACGTCGGTGACGCAACCGCAGGCGATTACGACGTGCAGCTCCACGCCGAAAGCGCGGTTGCCCAAGCGCCCGTCAAAACGGTGCAAATGCAGATTCGCGGCGCAATCGGGGAAGCCGAAGCAAGCGTCAGCGAGCAGACGACGAGCATAACGCGCGAAAACGAGCGTTACGCGATTACCCTCAACTTCACCGTTAAAAACGAGGCGCAACAGGCGAAAACGCTTGGCGCCGCAATCGAAGGACTGCCCGACGGATGGACGTACGGAATGAACCCGTTAAGCGTCGCGCTCGCTTCAAACGAAACGCGCGGTTTCGCGGCAACGATATTCGCGCCGTTAACCGCGTTCGACGAAAACAACGAGTATCCGGCCACTCTCGCGATTAGCGACGAAAACGGGAAAACCAAGCGCGTACCGATTAAAATCAACGAAGGCGGCGCGAGCGTGCTCTCCGGCTTTTTCACCGCGTTAGGCGGAGATTACGGGCTTTTCGCGCTCCTCGCAATTCTCGTCGCCGCGGGAGCGATTCTCCTCTGCCTCGCGGACTACAAGACAAAACAAGCAGATAAAGTCAAACACGCGTCTAAGGAATCAAAGGAAACAAAAACGAAAGAAAACAAAATGAAAGAAACAAAAGAGAAGGACGCGAAGGAAAGAAAATCAAGAGGCGGCGAACCCGAATGAACAAAACGCACGTTCTAAAAACACGCGTTACGAAAACGCGCCTTCTGGCAATCGCGATCGTCGCGTTACTCGCCTTTACTGCAAGCGCAAACGCCTCGCTCAAATGGGTCGACGGCGCGAACGCTGACGGCGTAGTCGAATCGTGCGCTTGCGAAGCCCAGCGCTTGACAGCCGAAGTCACGAACGACGCTAGCTCAACGCAAAAAATCGTTTTCGACGCGTCGTTCTCGCCCAACGAAGACAAATTCTCGTTCTTCACGCCGCAAGCAATTCAAGTGCCCGCAAACGCAAGAAAAACGGTTACGCTTATTGCCGCGCCAGCGTGCGACACGCCGCCGGGCGAATACGAATTCACTCTTACGGCGTACGCCAGCAACGGACAGAAAAGCGAGCTCGACGGCGCAATCCGCGTAATCGAATGCCGTTCGCTCAAAATCAGCGCGCCAGCCGAAATTCCGACGTGCAGCGGCGAAACCGTCAGCATAGACGCCCGCGTGATAAACGACGGGGAAACGCGCGCGGAAGGCTCGATCGTAACCGACTTAACGCCCGGGGTCTACACTCTTTCGGATTCGTCGTTCGACTTGGCGCCGGGAAAAGAAAAGACGGTAACGCTCCGCGTTTCAATTCCCGCGCTCACGCCACCGGGGCAAATAGCGTTCAAAATCAACGCGGTCGCCAGCGGGGTTTATGCCGAAACGTTCGCGCGAATCAACGTCCTCGATTGTTCCGGGCTCCGCATGCTAGCGCCGGGAGCAATGGAACTCGAACCCGCGACAAGCCAAACTAAAAGCATCACGCTCAAAAACGACGCGTCAGGCGCAGACTCGTTCACTCTAACGCTCGCCAACTGCCCGAAGTGGGCGACGCTTGAAACTCGTTTCCTCTCGCTCGAAGCCGGCGCCAGCGGCTCCGCAACACTTGTAATCACGCCGCCGAACGACGCGGCCGGAAAAGAATTCGGTTGCACGCTTCGCGCGCGCTCGCAAAAACGCGGAAACGAGTTCGAAGGAACGACGCTCTTGCGAGTCGCGCTGCCCAGTGCCGCGCTGCTTTCGGTTCCGGCAGGCGGAGAATACTGCGAAACCGACGCTAACGCCGCCGCAACGGAAATAATTTTCT
>CAZOKY010000104.1:0-2183 GCA_964580705.1 Microcaldota archaeon
TGATGGAGTACATAAAGCAAGTCAAAGGATTGAAGAAGATTTTCATCGTTCACGGCGAAGAAGAAAAATCTGAAGCGTTCGCGGACGCCATACGCAAATGGACGCACAAGGCGAAACGCAACATCGACGTAGTCGTTCCGCGCCTCGGCGAAACCCACAAGATTTAGGCTGGCGGCAAAGCGAACGCGATGAAAAAGCGGTGTTAATAAATACTTATTTCGCACAAGAATTAACCGAGAGGTGTTTTATCGAATGCCCGCGAAACCAATTCCCAAACCTAGCAAAATAGAGTTAGCCCGAGTTGATTTCGAAAAAAGGTTGTTGAAAACCGACTTGCACCTCCACACGATTGAGTGCGGAGAAATCAGCCGCAGGGAAGAAGAAGCATGCATTACGGTCAGCAAGAGAAGCGTGCCCTTCACGGCTGGCGAGTTAAAAACCGTTCGAAAAACGCTAACCGAATTGCACGACGCTCATCAAACGACTCACATAGCCCCCGCCTTAGAACGGAATGCGCCCGTTACGAACATAGAAATAAGGCTAAAACTGCTTAAACCACTAACGTAAGCCTCGTAAGAGCCTCTTACGCGCTTGGAACGCCTAATTCACTAGCTTTAGACGCGGTTGCTTGAGCCGCATCCGCCTTCTCAACCGCTTTCAACTCTTTGAGTTCGCTGTGCTCCACCTGCAACTCGCGCCGCACGAGATCACGCAAGAAATCCGAGAGCCCCATGTAACCGCGCTTCGCCGCGAGTTCCTTAAGCACGGGTTTCGTGCCGTCCGGAACCTTGAAAATCACGAGTTCAACCATTTTTTAATCACCGTTTCGCATCCTTCAAAGCGTAATACTTTGTTTATACCTAAAATGGCGCGGTGGTATTTTATTCTTTCGGAAGCAAAAACCTGCCTATATCCGCTAGTAATGCCTTAAATCGAGGTTGGCGGCAGCCAAAAATAGCTGAAAAACAGGCTGTTTAGCGTTATTTAAGCTTTTTTTGGAAAGAAAAATTAGAGTCGGGACGCGCTTTTGGAGGCGGTGCGCCTGCGAAAAGCGCGCCCAACTGTCAACGACTCCTTGGTTAAGCGGGGCAAGTCTTTAGAATTCGTGACCCACCGCGACTGCCCGCGCGATAAAACCAGGAATACAGTCGTTATCGCAATGCCATTCTTTTCCTCTGTTCCTTCCGTTCGTTTCATTCTTCGCTCTTCATTTTCTATTCTTACGAGTGCGAGTGTTGAGCAGCCAAAACGATGTCTTCCCTCGTTACGAACGAGCGTCCGGCGTGCCGCGCGTAAACGCGCGCTTTTCCGATTATAGTGCTCGCTTCGTCCTCGAGAATCTCACCCAGTTTGCTGCTCGCTTTCTCGTCCACTCGCTCCGCGCCTACGCTCCGAATAATCTTGTCCAAGTCCCACACAGACAACGTTTTCAGAGCCATTCTTCTTTTCCACCAAATCCTTTTTTCGTTTCTTTTCTGTTTTTTTCCTTCGTTTTTTCATTTCTTTTTCGTTTTTTATTCCTTTTTTCACAACAACCCTTTGGGCGTTTAGCCTAACGGTTCGACGCTGATTACGACGTCGTTTCCGCGCGCTTTAAGCTTGTAAGATTTCTCGCTCGAACCGAGTTCCGCGAACACTCGCCAAACCGGCATTTCCCCGACTTCCATTCTTCATACACCTCGGATTTCATTTCAGTGGAGCGTAAACAAATTCTTGATTTTGTCGTCTACCCGGTAAACGTTCTTTTTGCGTCCGCCGACGGGTTTTCCTTCCACGTTTACGAGCGGCCACGGAATGCTGGGTTTGCGCCGCTTTTCCGCTTCGTCGTCCCCGCGCAGCTGGTACAAGGCGTTGAACGCCGTGTTTTCCGCGAGGGAAGTGTCTTTCTTGATGTCGGACAGCGTTAGCCCGCCCGGGTTGCGTATGAGCAGCTCGAGGATTTGTTTTTGGCTGGGCGACAACAGCGTCCACCACTCCGCGTGGCTCGTCGTAAGCGTTTTCGCCGCATCCGCGTTTGCTTTAGCGTTCTTGTCTCGCTCTTCAGCGTCGCGCCCCATCTCGATGAACTCGCTTCCCTGCTCTTTTTCCTCGGCTACTTCGATTCCGTTCCCGCTTTCTTTCCCGTTTCTTCCTTCACTTTTCCCTTTGGGCTTCGAGGCAATCGCGTCTTCGATTGCCGCTTG
>CAZOKY010000105.1:0-2158 GCA_964580705.1 Microcaldota archaeon
AGCGGCGGCTTTCGCGGCTATTACGACTTCGGCTCTGGCGGCGCCGTCGATTCAGGCGTGGACACGGCGGCCGCGCTCCTCGGGCTGTCGTCGCTCGGCGCAATGCCTAGCGCGAATTCGACTTCTGCAGTCGCGTTTCTTTCGACGTTGCAGAACGTGGACGGCTCGTTCAACCTCACGACGGCGCGTTCCTTCGACTCGCTTTATTCGCTCGGGCCAAACGCGGCAAGCATTACCGCGCTAGGCGTCCTCGCGCTTCGCTCCGCGGGCGTCGCCGACTCTGACGGCCGCGTGCAAAACGCGCTCGCGTTCCTTCGCTCCGCCGCCGCGTCGAACTTCAGCGGAAGCGTTTACGCCGCTTCGCTTGCCGCGCTCGCGTTCAGTGAACTAAACGAAACGACGTCGCTCTCGCAAGCGGTTTCGTTTACGGCAAGCCAGCAACACGAAGACGGAGGGTTCGCGGACGCGTCGCGTTCTTCGAACGCGTCGAACGCGCTTGACACGGGTTTCGCGGCTTACGCTCTTTCGTTCGCGGCGCCTGCTCCTTCGCCGTCGCCTTTCCCGACCGCGAGCCCGTCGCCTGACCCGTCGCCTTCAATCAGCCCTTCGCCTTCCATTAATCCTTCTCCTTCGCCGACTCCGCCGCCTTCCGCCAGCGGCATGCGCGTCCGCGTCTTTTTTCCGTCCGCGGCGGGGCGCGCCGACGTGGATTCGCAGGCGGAGTGCTTTCACGCGCTTGACTGTTTTTCAGCCGTCGCCTCGGTTTCCTGCGCGTATTATCCCGCGGTCGGGTCGCTTTATTGCGCCGGCGTTTCGCAGACTTGCTTCGTCACGGCGGTAAACGGCGTAGCGGCTTCGGCCGCCAGCGATTTTTGGAGTTTCGAGGTTAACGGCGTTCCCGCTTCATCGGGCGTTAGCTGCTACCAGCCAGTGCAAGGGGACGTGCTCGCGCTTCGCTACGTCGGAAGTTACTCGGCGCCCACCGCGGCGCCAGCGTCGTCGACGAGTCAAACTTCGAGTTCGAGCGCGAGTAGCGCGACTCCGTCGCTTTCACCAGCGCAGTCGCCTTCGGCGTCGATTGCTCCCTCGCTTGCTCGAAGCAAGACTTCGCCGTTTCCAACGCCTTCTCCGCGGGCGTCGCCTTCCCAAACCGCGTCGCCTTCTTCGTCGTCGGCTTCGATTCCGGCGCCTGCGCTTCAAACCGGATTATTCGCGGCGTTCGACTCGCCGACTTTCTTGGTCTTGGCTTTGTTTGCGTTCGCGCTCGTCGCGGCGCTCGCGTTGCACGCGTTGTACTACAGGATTTAAACGCCGAAAATCGGAAGCAGCCTGTACGCCAATCCTCCGAGCAATAACGCGAGGGCTATTTCAAAAAGCGTGACGTAAACCGCCTTTTTCCAGCCGAACTCCTTCACGAGCGCGCCGATTGTCGCAAGGCAAGGAATGTAAAACATGGAAACGATCGTGAAAACAAGCATCTGAGTTGCCGTGAGAACCGAACCGAAATTCTGCGTTCCGATCAGCGCCGCAAGCATGAGAAGCGCAAGTTCCTTGCGCAGTATGCCGAAAATAAGCGTGATGCCCACGATTGCGGGAAGGCCTAACCAGCTCACGGTTATGGGGCTAAGCAGCAAGGAGATTGGAGTAAGAAAACCAAAGACATCGAGCAGCTTGATGAGAAAAGAGCCTACTATGATGAGTGGGAACGCGACGTAAATAAATCCCTTGAGTCTCAGCCAAGTTTTCCTTAAAATGGCGGCGGGCGAAGGCATTTTGTAAGACGGCATTTCCATTATGAGGCCGGTTGTTTCACCAGGGAAGACGACGAACGCGAATTTGCCTAAGGCGAATATCACTAACAGGTTGAAAGTGTAGAGGGCGAGAGCCCACCCGATACCCATGTACGCGCCGACCAATCCGAGTATGATGACGGTGCGCGCAGAACACGGAATCAAGGTTGAAAGCACTGCCGCAACGAACCTGTCCCTGGGTTTCTCGAGCACTCGGCACCCAATGCAAGCCGGAACGGAGCAGCCGTAGCCAAGGATGAGCGGAATGAAAGCTTTTCCGTGCAATCCTATCTTGTGCATGACGTTATCCATAAGAAACGCGATTCTCGCGAGATATCCCGTGTCCTCAAGCAATCCAAGGATGATGA
>CAZOKY010000106.1:0-2121 GCA_964580705.1 Microcaldota archaeon
TTGAACGATTCCGCGAGCTTCGAAAACAATATTTCACCGCGAAAGAAAGAACGCAGCTTGACTTTCATTCTTCCGAGGAAGCGCGTTACAGTCTTCCTCCTCGGAACCACGTGCGACTCGCGCACCACGTAACCCAAGAAATCCACGCCGACTCGAGCCGGAAAAACCGTTGCCTTCGTCTCGTGCAAGGAAAGCCCGAGCGACCGCAAAAACCCAGCAATCCTGTTCTTGGCTTCCTGCAAAGCGCTTTTCGAACCGCCGACTAAAATGAAGTCATCCATGTAGCGAACGTAACGCTTCGCCCTCAAACGCTGTTTGACGAAGTAATCGAGTTCTGTCAAGTAAATGTTCGCGAAAAACTGGCTAGTCAAATTTCCAATCGGAATGCCCGGCGAAAAACTATCTATCACGTCGTCGATTACCTTCAGCAAGCGCGCGCACGCAATCTTCCTGCGTATCAAGCGTTTGAGCACGACGTGGTTCACGCTCGCGAAATACTTTTTCACGTCGCACTTAAGCACGAACGGTTCCTTCTCGCTTTCCTCGGTCCCAGCGCCGCCCGCGCCAACCAAACAATCGTTAGCGCGCTCGCGCCGGCAACTCGCGAGAAAACTCTTGAGCTTCCGCACGGCGCGGTGCGTCCCCCTGTTTTTCCTGCAAGCGTAACTATCGTTAACAAACGTTTTCTCGAAAACGGGTTCGATGACCGCGCAAACCGCGTGGTGCACCACTCGGTCGCGGAAAGGCAACGCGGAAATCACGCGCTCTTTAGGCTCGAAAATCGTGAAATTCCGGTAATTCCCCGTCTCGTAAGAACCGTCGAGCAACTCGCGTTGCAAGCGGAACAACTCGGGTTCGAGGTTGTAGTCGAAGCGCTGGACTTCCGTCGAACCGGCTTTGCCTCGCCGCGCCTTCAAGTAAGCTAGGTGGAGGTTCTCGAAGCTCGCCACGCGTTCAATCAAGTTCTTGCTCGTCTTCATCGCTTCAAAACCTTTTCTTTATTTTTTCTTCCGTTTCCTCGTTCTTCCAATCCCTTTTCTTCCTTCTTCGCGTCAAAACGATTCCCCTCGCGCCAGCGCGCGAATTCTTTTTTTTGTAAGCCGACTCCCGGCGTTCGACAACCACGGCGTGCGTTTAAACCGCTTTTGAAACCACCGCTTAAACCGCGTTTGCTACCAGCCGGGCGGCTTCTCCCCCGTAATATTCGGCTTCAACCCGCGCAAACCCACCCAAAAAATTGGCGGTATGACGAGCGTGCCTGGGCGATGAGCTTTGTAGTTCCCACGCGCTGCAACGCGCACCCGTGAGCGCGCGAAGTCACGCCGAGAAGAAGAAAAATCAATCGATTATTCACCAATCGTCTTTCCTCCAAAACCTCGTTTTTTGAGAGCTATTGCAGCAGCGGAACCCGATGTTGTTGTTCGTGTTAGTCGGGTCGTTGTTCAAATTCGCGTTGAACGGGCCTGCATTCGCAGTATTATCCCAGTTGCCCCCGCGGTTGACCGCGCGCCCCTTTAATGGCTCAAACCCAATCCCGCCTTTCTTTTTCAGGCGAAAGACCATGAATCCCCTCCCTGCCGAGTTCTCGCCCTCGGTTTCTCGTCATGCTTTTACTACCGCCTCTTTTCTTGCGGATGACTCAACCGCAACCACCGTAGCCGAAACTGCTGTCGGTTCTCTCCGTTCTTCCAAAACTGCTTGTTGCGAAACGGAAACAATCGAACGCGTGCCGCTCTCCCTCGCGGGTTGCCGCGCGGGCAACGATTTTTTCTTCCACCCGCCGAGCAGCCGCCCGATTTCGTCAATCAATTTCGCGCCTTCCTCGTACTGCGCGAAAGAAATGAACCGCAAATCCTTCGCGAGGCGGAAGAACACGCGCAACTTGTCGAGTTCAACAATCGTGGCTTCAATTGACGCTACTTTATCGAAATCGTGGTTGGATTTGATTACGCCTTCCAACACGCTCAACGACGCGTTCTCGATTTTTTGCGCGAGCGTGTACTTTTCGCTCTTCGGGAAATTGTTGAGTAAAGCGTGCAGCCACTTAATGAACTCGTAAGTCTTGTGAAAAACAATCATGTCCTCAAGCATTTCCTTACTCTCCCCCAAACCCACTCAAAA
>CAZOKY010000107.1:0-2119 GCA_964580705.1 Microcaldota archaeon
TTTACGCCCGAGTTTTCGCGCGTCTCGGGTTTCCGCCTTACTGTTCAGCGGAAGACGTGGGCGCGGTTTACCCTGAACTCAAGATTCCTAAGCCGCGCGGCAGAATGAAGAAAGAATAAGTGGGGGAACCGAGATTCGAACTCGGGTCACCAGCTCCCAAAGCTGGTAGGATGCCAGGCTACCCCATTCCCCCGACGGCACTAAATAGTGCGCGAGGCGATTAAAAACTCTTGGCTGTCTAGGCGCGAATAGCAAAAACAGCCGCAGCTTGATTCGCCGTAGCGCTCGAAGCCGGAGTTCAGTAAGGCGACTTCTGCTGTTGCTGCCCCGGTTGCTGCTGTCCTGGTTGTTGCAGTACGACGACGCCTTCACTCTTCTTCTTGCGCAAGTAGTAAAACGCGCCGACTACCGCCGCGATTAATATGACGGCTCCTCCGACGAGCACGAAATCAAGCTGGTTTTCCTTTGGCGCGAGAGTTGCAGCGCGCACGCTCAACGCGGTCGCGTTCGCAGTAACCGCTTGAAACGCCGAGGCGGTCGTCATTGCGTCGCGCAGCAAGTCGTTGTAACTCTTCGACGAAATCTGGAGGCTCCTCAAGTCTTTCTGCAGCGACGCGATTCTGTCGTCGTTCGCACCGTATTTTTTCGCGACATTGTCGACTTCGACAGTCGCGTTGTTCACGGCGAGCAAGCTCGCCGAGTAATCGCTTTTAGTCGCCTCGAAGAAAACTATTTTTTCCTCGAGTTCAGTCGCCTTGCGGTCGAACGACGCCGAGGCGGCCGTTGAAGCGTTTTCAGTCGAATTCATCGCCTGCAAGTGAAGCGTCGAAAGCTCGTTCGACAACCGGTTCAAAATCGTCAAGTTTATGGCGACCGCGCCTGCGGCGCGAGTCACTTCAGCGTACTCGGCAGTCAAATTCGTTATCTTCGCGTTGAAGTCGTTCATGGCGCGGAGTTGCTGCGTGTTGATGAAGCGTTTTTTCGCGTCCGGCGCGCGCGCCGCGGTCGTCGCGGCGATTTGCGACGCCATTTCCGTCGACGTTTTAATCGCCCCGAGAGAGCTCTGCGTTATCGCGCCGTCTACCGCGGCAGTCTGGTTCGAGTTTAAAACGCAGTGATCTTCCAAGTCGACTTGCAGGAGGAAAGCGTTCGGAAAAGTCGCCGCGATGATCGTGTGAGAGGAGGAAACGTTCGTGTAAGCGTTTTTGAATGCGCGCAGTTGCGAGTTAATCGTGTTGAACGCGCTTACCGCCGCGTCCGCGTCATTCAACGCGATTTTTTCTTCGACTATGTCGACCGCGTCACGGCTTGAACCGAACGCGGTTTCAAAAGTCGGCAGAGTCGCGTTAAGCACTTTCAACGCCGCGTACTCGTTCGGGAAGTCTTTTCCCGAGTTCATCGTGATGTACATGTACGGCGGCGTGCCGCGAGAACGACGGATTAAACTCTTGATTGCTTCCAGGCAGCGTTCGCCTTCAATGCGGAAAACGTTGAAATTCGTTTTAATGGATTGAGCGCGAGTAATAAAGCCGATGGATTCGAATTGTTGTTGCAAGTAGGAACGCATTAACGGCAAGAGAACGGTTTCGTTCGCCACCGCGGCGTAAACGCCGTTGTTTTCCTGCAACACGACGCTTTCGTCGCCTGAAATCTTTACCATGTAGTAGCGTCCGCCGGCTCCAGTGAAGTTTACGACGCTCGCCGTCTCGCCGATGTTCGCGTAGTTTTGTGCGATTTCTTCAACCGTGTAGACGGTCGTCGTCGTAGCCGCGTGCGCGGAAGGCGCCGTAATCGTGAGGAGCGCGAAGCTTAAAGCGAAGACGAAAGCGAGTGCGAGCGCGAGCGTGCAAGTAAACTTCTTTGCGCCGTTTGTAGTTGAACTGGAGTTCAAGGGTTGGGTTTCACCTTTTCTGAAGCGGTTTAATTTTCCGGTTTAAAATCGTTTATTCTCTTTTCCGTTTACGCTTCCGTCGTATATAAAAATCGCCTTTGACAAAAAGTAGTGGCGTTAAACGCATCGAACCCGTTGTAGCTCAATCTGGCAGAGCGCCTGACTGTAGCTTGTAAACCTTAACCGGTTTTTCGTGGATATCAGGCGGTTGCCGGTTCAAATCCGGCC
>CAZOKY010000108.1:0-2114 GCA_964580705.1 Microcaldota archaeon
GGAAACCGGCTTTCTGCAGAATCGTTTGAATTACTTGCCGCGAAGTTTTCGACAAGTCGCTCAACGGCCTGTGCTTGTGCTCGACTCTACCTATGTTTACTTCCACTACGGTTTCTCCCTTCCTGAGGGACTCGAGAATGACGCTTAAATCGATTCCCCAACCGTCGTCCAACTCCAAGTCCAGCAAAAATTTTTTCGACGCCGCAAACTGACCGCTTAAAGGCTGTTGCAACCGCAGTTCAGGAAACATGAATTCCAACAACGGCTTCGCCACGAGTTCCGTCACCCGACCTCCTTCGCGCTCGAAAAACGCTTTGCACACTTTGGCTTCGCCGTCCAAAACGGGGTTGGCGAGACTTTCAACCACTTCCGGGGAAACGTTGACGAAATCCGCGTCAATGAAGACGACGACATCGTTTTTCGCCGCACGCGCTCCCGCGAGCAACGCCGCGCCTTTGCCTTGATTGCTTTCGTTCCTCAAAACTATCGCGCCGGCTTCGCGCGCTGCTTCGCTTGAAGCATCGGTACTCCCGTCGTCGACGACTAGGACTTCGTCGACGGAACGCGCCGCCCGGCACGCGTCGACCACTCTCGCGATTGTCGCTTCCTCATTGTAGCACGGAATAACCGCGGTTGCACGCTTAAAGCAGAATACGTCTTCAAGGAATTTTTTCAACAACGACAATTCTAACACCGGGTTCGATTAAGCCGCGCTTAAGGAAATGGCGCGGAATTCGAGCAAATTGAAAACCGAGAAAAATGAAGCTGCAAACAAGCGCGTTTGCTTTTCTCTCGGCTTTTTCTTTCTTAGTCTTTCTTAGCTTTTCGCGCCCTCGTTTTCGCCGTTTTCCCAACGAATTTTTTTGCCGAACGCTTTCAACGAGTGAAGCGGCGTCGTTGACGGCTCCGCTAACGAATCCTTGATTTTTCGGAGCACGGCCCCAAACTGGTTTTTGCCGGCGTTTTCAATCGCGCGGTCGTAAAAATCAAAACTCTTCTCCAAAACGCTTTCCCAAGTGTAGTGCGAATTCAACGCTTGCTTGGCTCCGCCGGCGGAAAGCTTTTGCTTCAAGCCCTGGGTTTCGCGCGCTTTCTCCAGAATAACCGCCAAATCCGCCGCATCGATTTTAAAGCGCGCCTTCAACGGAATCTTCAAGCCGTTTACTCCGTCCGCAATAGTCTCGCTCATTCCGCCGCAGTCCGAAACTATTGTTATTGGGCCGCGTGCGCCGTTTTTCTCGCAAGCGTAATCCGCAGCCAGAGCTTCGAGCACGACTATTCCAAACGGTTCGTACAACGACGGGAGCACGATTGCGTCCGCAGCGCAAAACAATCGTTTTTTAGTGTCTTCGTCAACCCAGCCGTTTCGGACTGAAACGCTTTCGCTTATTCCCAACTCTTGAATGTGTTTTAGAAACGCTTTCAAAGCTTCCTCGTCGAAGTGGCTTGCTACCACGAGCCCGATTTCCTTGTTTCCCTTGTCGTGAAGAAGTTTCAGCGCTTCAAGCAAGACGTAGATGCCTTTGATGTGCGTTGGACGCCCGATGAACAAACACTTGAACTTGCTTTTCGGCAGCAACTGCGAGTATAATTCGACGCCGGCTTGAATGTCTTTACCAGTGGCTTCCTTCCACGGGTCTAAAACGATTGCGTTTGGTAACGCGCCGACTCTCTCGCTGAACAACTCGAGCGCGTTTTGCTTTCTTTCGTCGAGTTTCTGCCTCAAAAACGCGCGGTAACCCTCTTCAATGTTTTTTTGTTGTTCAACCCATTTTTTCGGCTTGCTTTTCTCGAGCCTCTTCCTCAAATCCCGCTTCAAAGGCAGGTAATTGCGCACGAGAAAATTCGCTTCCGTGACTGAAACGCTTTGAATGAAGTCCGCTTCCTGCAACGCGAGCACTTCGCTCGTAAGCTGGGGGCTGTCGTAATTGGGTTCGCCTAACGCGCGTCCGTACTCGTTCGAGTGAAACCGGCAGTACAACGGAAAACCGAATTCTTCCTTTAACCGGACGCCCGCGGGGAAAGCGAGCCAGTCTTGGCAGTCGACGAGAACTATCTCGTTTTTGAATCTTTCAACGACGAGCGGCAAGTGCTTCCAAAACGAGTTGAGTTGC
>CAZOKY010000109.1:0-2095 GCA_964580705.1 Microcaldota archaeon
CGACAAGGCCTCTTTTGATATTCGCTTCATCGCCCGCGAGGAAGCGAACGGGTCTTTCTATTCCCCGCACGGGTCCGGCGAAGTCGCGGAAGACTCGAAGCAAGTGTGCATAGCCACGAACCAGCCCGACAAGTTCCTGGCTTACTCCGAGTGCTTCGTCAAAGCGCCGGGCGAAGCGGTAAACACGAACAATGGGGCCGCGTACGCCGCGATTAACTGGACGAAGATGTCCGACGACTGCATGGCGTCCGCGGGAGTCGACGTCGCGAACGCGACGGCTTGCGCTAGCGGTGCTCAAGGGGCGGCGTTGTTGTCGAAGAACATCGCGCTCGCGAACTCGCTCAACTTCGATGGTTCGCCAACGATTCAAATCAACGGCGTCGAGTACCGTGGCGGGCGCTCGAGCGAGGCGTTCAAGCAAGGGGTCTGCGACGCTTTCGTGACCGCGCCGGCGGAGTGCGGCCAGCAGTTGTCGAACTTTACAATCCAGTCAAGCAGCATAAGTGGGGGGTAAAACTCCTCAAAGCGCCGCGAACGACGTAATTTTCCTTAAACCAAACTGCATACCCCGTTCTTCCCCAAAAAAACATTAATAAGCAGAGCGTGCACCTAACTTTAAAGGATGAATTGAAATGATGAAACCGGTTGCGCAAAAAAGAGGAATCGCGCGGACGCGCCCTGAAGAAATAGAAGTCGCGCGGATAAAACCCGAAGACGTTTCGCCGGAGTTCGCTAAGCGTTATGACGAATACAGGGGCATTTGGCACCAAGTTAATATGGCGCCGGAAGAAAGGCAAGTGTTATTGCAACTCATGGCGCACGAACTTTGGTTGCGAAGGAGAGCTGACGCGGTCGGTATTTTTCAGGCAAGACGAGAGGGCATGACGCCCAATCCCTTGAAACTGCTTGCTGGCGGCAAAGGCATAAACGTTACTCATTTTACGCCTAAAATATTAACGCGCTTTAGCGGTAGAACGGTAACGCTGTATCGGTCAGAAAAAGGCCGGGGCATACGGTATAGGTTCGGATTTGGAGTATGGCGGAATCCAGTCAAAGCGCTTTGGCCGGTCCGCAAGCCCGCGCCCGTCCCTAGGAAGTAATTTTCTTTATCAGTTCGCGCTCCGCGCGCGGCACTAGGGGCCGCGCTTCAGGCAAGCGGCGTACGATTCCTTCCGTTAAATAGTTCAAGCCGTTGACGTAAACGCGGCGCGGCGCACCGAAACCGTAAAACCGCCGGCTTTTATCGTGCAACAGCAACGCCAATTCGTCGAGAGCCGCTTTCGTCGCGTGCGGGCTCGCCCGCAAATCCGGGCACGGCTCGACTTCACAGACGAACAAATCGCCTACCGCGTCCACGAGAAAATCAACCGCGCAAAAATCAAGCGTCGCGCGCGAGTCGCCGTACTTCTTCGCCGCGGCGACGAGCGCGGAGCGCGCCGCGAACGCGAGTCCCGTCGCTTCGGCATCGAATTGCGACGGAAACTCTTCGACTACGCCGCCGCGGGCGGCGTTCGTCAAAAACTGTTTTTCACTTAACGCGTTTTCGTGAGGCAACGGTTTTGGCGCGCGCCTCGCGTAACGCGCTGCAACTCGGTTTCCGACTATGACGACGCGCAAATCCTTGACGAATCCCTTGAACTCGCTCGGCGGCCAAACGAATTCCTGGACGAGCTCGTTTTCGCCTTCTGGCTCGCGGAACTCGCGCAAAAACGTTATTCCTTCGCCGCGGTGCAACGCCACGCCTCCGCGCGCGACGATTTTCGCGACGAATTTCTGGGGGCGCGACGCCGCAGGCGGAGCGCCGAAACGAATTTTTTTCCCGCCGACTACGCCGAAAGAACGCGGCACGCGCAGTCCTCGCGCCGCGAGCTCCGCCAAAGCCAGCGTCTTGAAAGCGAGTATTTCGAGGAGGCGCGGGGAGTTGACGAAGCGCAAGCGCGAGGCCGAGATTGCTTTATTGACTTGAGGATAATCGCCGATGGCGCGGCGGAATTCGGACGAATAGTCGCCTGCCGCGTCGTAGAAAACCGCGTCTTCGCGCAATAACGCGTGCGGGGAAATTTGGCGTGCGGCAAGCAACCGCCCCGCTTTTTCC
>CAZOKY010000110.1:0-2038 GCA_964580705.1 Microcaldota archaeon
GGAGCTGCGCACGAGCAAAATCGGGTTCGTATTCCAAGCGTTCAATCTCTTGCCGGCGTTTACGGCGTTTCAAAACGTGGAACTCGCAATGACCATCGCCGAGAAAGACAAGGCGGTTCGCCGCGAACGCACCAGGCAGCTTCTCAAGCAAGTGGATTTGGGGGAGCGCGGCACGCACCGCCCCAACGAGTTAAGCGGAGGCGAAAAACAACGCGTCGCAATCGCGCGCGCGTTGGCGAACGAGCCCACGTTGTTGTTGATGGACGAGCCTACGGGGAACCTGGATTCCAAGGCGGGCGCGGAAGTAATGGATATGGTGCGGGAGCTTTGGCGCGAGAAAGGCTTGACGGTAATCGTCGTCACGCACGAGCTAAGCATAGCGGAACACGCCCAACGCATCATTCACGTCAAGGACGGTTGGATAAGCGAAATAGAAAAAACTAAGACGGAGAAAACTAAAACGGAAAAAACGAAGACGAATGCGAAAAGGTGATTTGAAGTGAAAGGATTTAACGGATTTAAAGGAAAAACGGAGTGTCCGCCGGCGGTTTTCGCGTTAATCGCGTTCATGGCGTTCGCGGCCTTGCTGGCTTTCGCGCCGCCCGCCAATGCGGCTTTCAACGCGACGGCGGTTCAAGGGAGTTTGAACAGCGACTTCCGCTTGTACGACGTCGCTCAGGTTCCCGACCGCGCTTACCCGGGAGACGAAGTCCAACTCAAGATGTATGCCGCCACAATGCGTACGGAAGGCGTTTCCGACGTGATTTTCACTATCATAACGCCTTTCGACGAATCCACTTCCACCACCACGATTAACCGGATGAATTATGGGGAAAAAAAACAGGTTAGCCGCACGTTCACGATTCCAAGTGAAACCAAGCCAGGCACTTACACGGTATACGTTTACGCGTCAGCGTCTTCGATTCCACAGCAGGAAGTGGCGAAGATTCCCGTAATCGTCTACGAACCTTCAGTAACCGGCTTGATTCTCGCCAGCCTCGCAAGCAACGAAAGCGTTGAAACGGGCGATTCCGCGTCAATCTTCATAGATTTGACTAACACGGGTTCTTTAGACGCCCAAGACGTGCTCCTCGGACTCACGTTGAATTCCTCGGGGCCATTCACGCCGTTGGAGTACGACCGCAAGTACGTCGGCAGAATCAAGGCCGGCGAAACCGTGCAAGTGCCTTTCTCGGTCGGAGTCGACGCCACCACTTCCCCCGGTTTTTACTCGCTCACGGTGAACATTGTTTACAGCGTGGACAACGAATTGCAGCCGACGATTCAGCAGAACCTCGGGTTGAAAATCGAAGCCAACCAGCAACTATTAATAACGAGCGATTTCGGCGCTTCAAGCTCTTCAACTGCGGCCAGCGCGAGCGGTTCGATGCTGACGGTTACGGTTGCGAACGTGGGCGACACCGCCGTGCGCGGCGTCTACATTAAAGCGTCTAGCGACGCTTACCGCATAGTCGGCTCAAGCGACAAATTCATCGGCACGCTGAACCTCGACGACTCGTCGACGATGACGCTGACGCTGTCGCCGCGAGCGGCAGCCGCGGGCGCGAGAGGAAACGCTACGATGGAAGTGGTTTCTGCCGAGCAGACGGTTACGGTGCTTGTTTCTTACAAGGATCCGTTGAATCAGGAGCGCATCGTCAAGCAGGTCATCCCCCTTCAATTAGATTCGGCTAGCGATACTAGCGGTTCGACGACTGCCGCAAGCCAGCGTTTCGTGCGCCAACAGCAAAACTCAGATTTTCTCGGAGTAAGCTGGTTGTATTGGGGTTTGATAATCGCGGCAATCGCGGCGGGAGCCGGATACTGGTGGTTTAAACTGCGGAAAAAGAAAACTGCGGCGCCAACGGAAGCCAAGCGAGACAAGAAGTAAAAACTAAAAAAAGACAAAATGAAGATAAAACGGAAAGCGTGATTGAAAAATGAAGACGATTGACGCGGCGGATTACGCGTACCAGAATTTGCGCAAGCGCAAGCTCCGCTCGTGGCTCACGATTCTCGGAATCGTCATCGGCGTCGC
>CAZOKY010000111.1:0-1951 GCA_964580705.1 Microcaldota archaeon
CGTCACGCTCCCGTCTTTCGCCGCGAACTCGAAACCGTTCTTGACTAAACCGCTGCCTCGTTTTTCGTCGTTCCCGCAAACGCTGCTGACCTTGTCTATTTTCTTTTGCGCTTCCGACGAGGTAAGCGCTTTGAACGCTTCAAAAGAAGCGTAAACGCCTTGCTGGGCCTTTATTTTCGCGGCGTTCTTGATAACGATTTTCGAAGCGTAATGCTTCACCGCGCTCGTTCCTTGCGTTACCCAAACGGGAAGGTAGTAAGGAGAAAAATCGTAGGAAATCGTTCCCGCACTCGAGTCAACCGAAATCTTCGGGGTCGGAGCGTAAGGCTCGCTTCGGTAAAAGTAAGCCTGCAAGTTGCTCGCGGGAAATTGGCAGAACGGGTTCGAAGGCACGAAAACATTCGCTACGCCGCCGTAAGTCGATTGCGTAAACGCGTTTGCTTTCACTCCCACGGTTTGCCACAACTCGGCAGCGCTCGCGAGCGAGATTAAGGTTCCTTTAACGATTTTGCCCGTCGGCAGGTTCGCCGCGATTTTGTCGAACAACGGTTTTCCCGCGGTAGCGCTGGCGTCAGCGTGCCCGAAGCGGATTGCGGTCACGGAGAGAACGAAATCGAATTTCGCGCCGTAAGAGCCTTCAACGCGGATTTTCACGGGAGTCGAACCGAAATCATAGTCAGCGTAAGTGTCGTGCGTCGAAGACGACTGCGTTGCGGGAGCTTCCAAAAAAGTTATTTTCGATGTTTTCGGCGTCAAGTAAACGAACTCCGACGAAACCGCGTCAGCTTGGGAAGTCACTATGGCAGTAGCGCCAGCCGGCACAGTCAAACCCTTGCACAACGAGTTCGCTTGCACTGCGGGCGCCGCTGCGCCGCCAGTGTTGAGCGTAACTCCAGTGACTCGCTCGAGCTTCGTTTCCAAGTCAACTTGCGCTACAGGAGCTCCGCCGCCTTGCGTAGTCGACGGAGTCGACGTTTTAACCGTCAACGCCATAGGTGTCAAAGGCTTGACTTCAGCCACTCCAGCGCTCGTCGTCACTTTGCTTAACGGGCAAGCCGCGCCTGAGCTCGCGTCACTCGTCTTTATTACTGCGGGGCCTTTCACTTCAAAAGTCTGCGTTACCGCGGCTCTAGACGTTTTGGCGGAATGCATGACTAAAGGAGTGTAAGTGCTTGCTTCAACTCGCACCGCGCTGGAGAAAGAAAGTCCGCCTGAAGCGTCGTCGCTGAACAATTTCTTCAAGTCAACGCCTTGCACGTAAAAATCAAGCTTTTTCGCGTAGAAAGTGTAAGTCTCGCCGTCTGCGTCCTTGACTTCAACAGGGAAAAAGTATTGCTGGCTCCAAACGCTTTGGTAACTCCCGCCGCTTACAACGCTCACATACTTAGAGTCGCCGTAGTTTTTCGGCACGCGCACGTTCAACGCATCGTACGAATTCGAACCGCTTTTCAACAATTCGAACGAGAAAAATTTTCTTCCGACTGCGACTCGGCCGCTGCTGCTTGCAGACGGAGAAGTCACGCCGAATAAGCTTGATGGCAGCGCTACTCCGAACGGCAGGTCGTTGAAAGAAACTTTTTTGACGTGAAGCAATTTATAGATATAATCCGGGTCTTGCGCGCTGTTGGGATCAGCCGGATCCTTCAACGGGTTAATATAGTCTATTTGAATTCCGTCGCTTCCGCCTTCTCGAAAAACGTTTAAGGCGCCGTAAGTTCCTTTCGAACTGAAGTCGTAAGTGGTTCCACCAATCAAATCGACGCGGGTAGTCCCGGTTTTCGGCGTGTCGACTAAAGCGAATATCTGAACGCCAGTCGCTTCAATCTTATAAGTGCCTAGAGCCAGCACGGCGGTTGAAGACAAAAATAGAATCAGAAAAGCGAAGAACAGTTTGAATTTCACTAAGCACCGCCTCCTTGACGAAACTAAAAAATCTTAACCGACGTTAGAC
>CAZOKY010000112.1:0-1919 GCA_964580705.1 Microcaldota archaeon
ACGATTCGAGAAACGGCGCGAACTCCGAGCCGAACGAACGCGCAGCCAACGCGCATTCGACTCGCTTCCTCACAATGCCCGTTATTTCGCGGCACGGCGCGCAGTTTCCGCAACTCTCGTGCTCGAAAAAGCGGGCGATGCTTAAAACGACGTTCGCAACGCTTTGCTTTACGCCGACTACGACTACGGTGCACGAGCCGAGCATCACGCCGAGCGTTTGCTTCTTCGCTACGGCGTCGATCGTCGCGTGGTCGAGTGCGAGCGCCGCGTCGTACTTCAAACACCCGCCTGCCGCGCCGAAGAAAACGGCTTTCGGCGCTTCCGTCGGTTCCGCGTCAGCTAGCAAGTCGCCGAGCTTTACGCCTAGCGGCCGTTCGTAAACGCCTGGCTTGCGCACGTTCCCCGAAACACTGAACAAGTAAAGCGAAGGATTCCAATCGTCGCGGAACGCGAGCGCCGCGTTCGTCACGGTTTCAACGTTGTTTACGACTGTTGGTTTGCCGTACAAGCCGTAAGTCGCTGGAAACGGCGGTTTCAAGCGCGGCGTCCCCCGTCGCCCTTCTATGGAGTTCAAGAGCGCGGTTTGTTCGCCGCAAACGTAGGCGCCTGCGCCGACAACGATTTCGATTGGCACGCTCGACGCCGGCTTCGCCGCCGCGATTTTCTTTTCCAGTTCGACCGCAAGAGCAGTGTATTCTCCGCGCACGTAAACGAACGCTTTGCGCGCGCCGATTGCGAAGCACGCGATTTCAATTCCTTCGATGAACGTTTCGCAGTTGTTTTCGAGTATGAAGCGGTCTTTGAACGTTCCCGGTTCTCCTTCGTCGCAGTTCACGACGAAATACTTTTCCTTTTCGGGTTGCGCGGCCACTTCACCCCACTTCTTGCCCGCGAGGTTTCCCGCTCCGCCTCTTCCCTTAAGCCCTTTCTTGGTAATGAACTCGATTGTTTTTTCGGCGCCCAACTCGCGCGCCTTGCGCAAGCTCGCGCCGTTCGTTTTCACCAGAATTTGTTTCGCGTTTTCAGTCGAAAGCATGCAGGTTTCACTTTCCAGCGCGTTTCTTTAAATCGTCGAACAACTTTTTGATTTTATCCTTGGAATCCATTTTCCCGTAATTATCTTCGTTAACCATGATGTTCGGCGCGGTTTCGCACCGTCCGAAGCAACTCACGGCTTCAAGGGTGAACAAACCGTCTTTCGTCGTCTCGCCTTCCTTGATTCCGAGAACTTCGGACGCCCACTCGAGCGTGCGGCCGCCGCCGTTGACGACGCACGAAGGCGAAGCGCAGACGCGCACGATGAAACGCCCAATCGGCTTCAAGTAAAACATCGCGTAAAACGACGCGACTCCAGCGATTTCCGATTCCGTGAAGCCCGTCTGCTTCGAAATGCGTTCTATCGCGGCCGCGGTGACGTAACCGTCTTTCGCTTGCGCTTCGTGCAACAACGCGAGCACTTTAGGTTGGTCCGCCGGATTCGGTTCCGCGGAACAAGTGTTCGCGCTAGGCGTTAACGGCTTCTTCTTCATACTAGTTCAACTCGCCAATTCGCTGAAACTGTTTAAGCGGAAAAACTGTTTAAAACCCTTCCCTTCTAACGCCAACCTAACGCCAAAACGAGTCTTGAAAAAACGATGGGTGAAAGAGGAATGATGTTTTCGAAGGCGATGCTTTAAATTCTTTCGCTACCTCAAAAAACCCTTTCCGAACCAGCAAGGCGGTTTCAAAGTGAACGACTCGAAAAACAATGTTCATAGAAAGTTCAAGCACGCGTACTGGCAGGACTCGCGCGAAAAAGTCGAGCACGGCCTCAGCTTCGCAAGCAAGCAAGCGTGGTTTTACGCTTTGTGCTCGCTTTCATTCCTCGTTCCGTTCTCCATCGCCCAACCGCAGCTCCTCGTGGGAACGATCGTGAACGC
>CAZOKY010000113.1:0-1903 GCA_964580705.1 Microcaldota archaeon
GCGCGGCGAATTCGATGCCTTGAGTCCAAGCAATGAAAACGAGCGAGACGGCGGTAGTCGTCGGAATCGCCGCAATGAACCCGCCCCAACGGGATTGAAAGCGTTCCGCAATCCACGTGGAGCCGGCTACGACGAACGCGCCGGCTATGAACGAGCAAAATAGTTGAAAGAGAAACAAGTTCATGGCGAATCCATCGTTGTCAGTCCACCGTCAAGCGTTTGACGAGCGTTTCTATTCGCTTGCGGAAACCGCACGCGCTGTGTGAATTGTCGATTTTCTCGTCGGCGTCAGCAATGCACCGCGTTATGCCCCAAGATTTTCCTTTTACCTCGAGGGCCTCGCTTTTCTTGAACGCGGCGAGGCTTTGCGTTTTTTCGGATTCGCGCATTCTTTTTTTCGCGCGCTTGAAACGCAATTCGATTGGAGCGGTAACCGCCACCAAAATGAATTTTTTGTGGAACGCGCGGCGCAACACGCGGACTTCGTCGAGGTTGCGGAAACCCTCAACGACCGCGAACCCGGCTTTGGTTTTATTGATTCGCGCGACGAGGCGCCGCGCCCAAACCCCGTTCCCGTGCTTTCGTTTTTCCGCTGCGCTCAGCGTTTGCAGCGCTTCCCGCGTCACCTTGATTTTCTTTTTCCTTAAGGCGAGCCTGACTTCGTCTCCCAGCGAGTGGGCTTTGCATTTGAGCAGTCGCGCGGCGTAGTGCGCGGCAGTGCTTTTGCCGCTAGCGAGGAGCCCGACGAATCCGACAATCATTTTTTAACCTCTTTTTTTAGCTTCCTTTTCAACTAGCTGCACTGCCCCGAATTTGAAGTGTGTTCTCAATTGCGTTTCAACGCGTTTGACGTCTTCCGGCTTGAACGGGTGATGAGTCGGAACCGCGCTTTCAAACGCTTCAATCAAGCGTTCAACACTCGTGCCGGGTGCCGCGCGAATTTCCAGTTTGCCTACAGCATAACCCGCGTATGCGCCTCTACCGAGTTTTTTAGCCGTAGCTACCAAATACGGTAACGATAGCTGTCGTGCAACCATTTCTTTTCACGGGTAAGCGCGGTTGATGACGCGCGGAAACGGGATTGCATCGCGAATGTGCTCGAGGTTCAACATCCACTTGACGAGGCGTTCGATGCCGAGCCCGAACCCGGCGTGCGGAACGCTCCCGTAACGCCTCGAGTCCAGATACCATTCATAGTTTTTGAGGTCGAGCTTGTCTTCCTTCATTCGCTTGACGAGCACGTCGTACCTCCACTCGCGCTCGCTTCCGCCGATTAACTCGCCGTGCCCGTGCGGCGCCAAGAGGTCCGCGTTGAGCACGTGCTTGCCGTCGTCCGCCTGCGCCATGTAAAACGGCTTAGTTTTCTTCGGCCAATTGTAAACGAACAACGGCTTGTCCTCGTCTTTCGTGAGGGCTTCCTCGTGCGGAGTGCCGAAGTCGTCTCCCCACTTTATTTTCACGCCCGCTTTGTCGAGACGCTCTACGGCGTCGTCGTAACTCACGCGGCCAAAAGGCGGTTCCACAACAAGGAGTTCCTCTGGTTTGCGGAATTTCGCGAGCAAATCACCGTGTTTTTTCGCGAGTTGCTGGCACGCGTAAGAAACGAGTTCCTCCTGCAAACGCATGTTGTCGTCATTATCAAACCACGCCGCCTCTTCCTCGAGATGCCAGTATTCCGTTAGGTGTTTCGTGGTGCGGCTTTTCTCGGCGCGGAAAGACGGGGCGAGAATGAAGACGCGTTCGAGCGCGGTAATGAACGCTTCGTTGTAAAGTTGCCCGCTTTGCGTCAAGAAAGCTTTCTCGCCGAAATAATCGAGTTCGAAGAGAGTGCTGCCTCCTTCGCAACCACTCTTCGTAATCATGGGCGGCGCGAGCTCGTAAAAATCGTTTTCGTCGAAAAACT
>CAZOKY010000114.1:0-1897 GCA_964580705.1 Microcaldota archaeon
AGCGTGGCGCTCGCGTTCATGCTTCCGAACATCAAAGCGCCCGTTGCGGTGGTGGGCGCGCAGCGTTCGACTGACCGCGGTTCTTTCGACGGCGAACTGAATTTGTTCTGCGCGGCGAAGCTGGCGGCGAGCGACTACGCGGGAGTCGCAATCGTGATGCACGCTACGGAAAGCGATGACTACTGCGCGATTCTACCTGCAACGAAAACCCGGAAGATGCACAGCAGCAGGCGCGACGCGTTCAAGGCGATAAACGCTTCACCGCTCGGCAGAATCTCGTATGAAGGCAAGATTGATTGGAGCGGGGATTACAAAAAACGCGTTGAATCGCGCAAAGAAAAAATCACGGCTGACGTGAGGTTCGAACCGCGTATCGCCATGCTTAAGGCGCATCCTAGTTCCGACCCCGCGCTCGTTGATTTCCTCGTGGACAAAGGCGTGAAAGGCATCGTCTTCGAAGGAACGGGACTCGGTTACGTTCCCACTCAAACGCGCGACGCGAAATACTCTTGGCTGCCCGCAATAAAACGCGCCGTTGAAAAAGGCGTTGTTCTCGCGATGACTACGCAGTGCTTGTTCGGCAGAGTGCACCCGTCCGTTTACAGCGATTTGCGTTTGCTGAGCGGCGCGGGCGTGTTGTACTGCGAGGATTTGCTTCCCGAAACCGCGTTCGTTAAACTCGGTTGCGCTCTCGCTCGCGCGCGAAACGCGGATGAAGCGAAGAAAATGATGCTCGAGAACTGGTGCGGCGAAATGGGCGCGCCCACCCGGCCGAACGAGTACCTCGAATAAACCGATAATCCGATTCACACGTGGGTTGACGACTAGTGGCTGACATTGAATACCAAAACTGGCGCGAAATCGCGAAAGGCGGCGCTGCGGCCGCGCCGCTGGATTACGCCGCCGTCGGTTTCAAGTGCGGAATAGAAATCCACCAGCAAATAGACTCGCACAAATTATTTTGCGATTGCGAGAGCGCGTTGCGCAGCGATGCTCCGAGCGGCGTCGTCGAACGCAAGCTTCACGCGGTCGCAAGCGAGCTCGGCGAGTTCGATGCAGCCGCGCTGCAGGCGGCTGCGGCAGGCAAAAAGTTTTTTTACGAGTACTACGACGACGCGACGTGCCTCGTCGAGCTAGACGAGGAACCGCCGCACGGCGTAAACCGCGAAGCCCTCAACGTTGCAATCCAAGTCGCGCTCCTGCTCGGCGCTTCACCCGTCGGAGAAATCCAGGTAATGCGTAAAACCGTTGTGGACGGTTCGAACACGAGCGGTTTCCAGCGAACCGCGCTAGTAGCAACTCGCGGCGGAGTCGAGACGAGCGAAGGAAAAAGCGTCGTGGAAATCGTTTCGCTTGAGGAAGACGCGGCGCGAATAATCAAGCAAACCCCGCAAAGCGCGACGTACCGCCTCGACCGCTTAGGAATTCCGCTCATCGAAATCGTTACCGACCCTAGCCTGCGCAGCCCCAAGCAAGCAATGGAAACCGCGCGCCTCATAGGCGACGTCTTGCGCTCCACGAAAGTCAAACGCGGGCTCGGCACGATTCGCCAAGACGTAAGCGTTTCCGTCACTGGCGGCACCCGCATCGAAGCAAAAGGAGTGCAAACGCTCGAATTGATTCCCGTCATCGTCGAGAACGAGGCGCGCAGGCAAATCGCGCTCGTAGGAATCGCCGCGGAGTTGAACAAGAAAGCTATTCCCGTTCCGGCGAGCGAGTTGGAAAAGAAGGCGGCGTACTCGCACACTCCAAACGGATTGATGGAAGCTTCGCTCAAACTTCCCGGCGGAGTCGGCTTCGCCGCTTTGCTGCACGAAAAAATCAGTCCGCAACGCTCGTTCGAACAAGAATTCTTGGACAGGTGCCGAGTCAAATCCCCTCAAGCGAAAACGCGCTT
>CAZOKY010000115.1:0-1892 GCA_964580705.1 Microcaldota archaeon
CCCGAATGAACAAGCGCGTTTCCCCGATTAATTCGTCCTGCTTTTTTTCCTTGACGCCGAGTCCCGCGACTACTCCCGAAATTGTTTCGGCAAAGCCGGCGTCCTTGCCTGTTTTGCGCTTTTCGGCTGCATCGCGCTTTTCGGCTGCATCGCCCGCGGAACCGGTTTTAACTGTTTTTTTAGCCATTAATCGAACACCTTTTGCAGCGGTTTTAACTTCAAACCGCCTTTAAACCCCTGCCTTGAACGGTTTTAAAACCACTGGAACCCAATATTTAGTTTCCGCTCTTTTTAATTGCTTTTAATGAGTGTAAAGAGTGATACTGAGCGATACTCTCCGATAGACAAAAATAGACAAAACTTGAGTGAAGCAAAGGCATGAATTGGTTTGACGCGTTGTTCTTGCTCGGAAACGCCTTCTTTCTCTACGTGACGCTCGTCTTCCTTCTTACTTACTTCGAGAACCGCGAACGCGTGCTCAGCAACCCGAAACCAAAACGTTTCCCGAGCATGAGCGTAATCATCCCCGCCTTCAACGAAAAAGACACTATTGCGGCGACGGTGCGCGCGGTTGCGGCGATGCGTTACCCGAAACGTTTGGAAATCATCGTGGTCGACGACGGAAGCGCGGATTCGACGCTCGCTGAAGCGCGGCGCGCGGCGAAAACAGTCAAGAACGCGGTAGTGCGCGTAATCACGCAACGCAACGCCGGCAAGGCGGCAGCGCTCAACGCCGGAATCCGAATCGCGCGAGGCGAACTGATTGCAACCGTAGACGCGGACTCGTTTCCGCACGAAGACGCCTTATTCAAACTCGTTGGTTACTTCAACGACGAACGCGTCGAAGCGGTGACGGCAAGCGTGAAAATCCACAGCCCGCGTTCGTTCCTGCAGTTCCTGCAATTCGTGGAATACATTTCCATGAACTTTTTGCGGAAGACGGCTTCGTTCCTGCAAGGCATAAGCTGCGTCCCAGGACCGTTAAGCGTTTTTCGCGCCAGCGCGTTCAAGAAAATCGGCGGCTTCGACGAAGGCAACATCACGGAGGACACGGAAATCGCGCTCCGCATGCAACGCGCGGGAATGCGCATCGAAAACGCGTTGGATGCGGTCGTCGAGTGCGACACGCCTTACTCGCTGAGCGGACTCGTAAAGCAACGCGTGCGCTGGTACCACGGCTCGCTCGAAAACGCGAAAAAGCACTCCGCGTTGTTTTTCGACAGGAAGTTCAGCAACTTCGGTTGGTTCGTTTACCCCGCGAACTTCATCGCCGTCGCTTTCGCGATACTCGTCTTGTTCCGCTTGTTCGTACTCGCGTGGCAACGGGTTTTGCGCGTGGGCTTCGGAGTCGTAAGCAACAGCGCCGGCGCCAGCGCAGCCGTCGCCGGCGGCGCGGCGGGCGGCGCGGCTCAACCGTCTCTTTGGAGCGTGCCTTGGGAAATCCTTAAACTCTTTTTCGACCCTAATGTTTTCTTAACTCTCGACGTCGCGTTCGTCGCGATTTACCTCGTAGTGGTTTTGACGGGGCTTTACCTAGGCTTCAAGGCGGCGGGCGAGCGGTTCAAGCTCGGTATGGCGCCGGTTTACATAAGTTATTTATTCGTTTACTCGTTCATTGTAACCGCCACGTGGGCGTTGAGCGTCTTCCGTTTCGCGTCGCGCGCCAAACCGACGTGGCTGACCACGAAAAAAACTGGGAAAAAAAGCGGATAAAAAAACGGGGAAAACGGAGAAAAAACTAGGCGAGTGAAAAGAAATGGCAAGCGTTTACTTGAAAGCATTCATTCTCACGGCAATAGTTTTTACGCTGGGAATAAGCGCGGGTTGGTACCTCGACTCGACGCGCACGCAAGCGGCGCAAAACGAACTCGGCGCGCTGCGTTTGCAGGCGG
>CAZOKY010000116.1:0-1831 GCA_964580705.1 Microcaldota archaeon
TAGCCTCAGAGGAATCAAGCATGACTCAGCGTGCAGCAGCATCAATTTACGGGAGCACCACGAACCTACCGGCGGCGTTAAACCGGTTACAACGAGACGAACCGGTTTCCGCCGAAAACAAAGCCTTGATAACGAAATTCGTTAACGCCTGGCTCGCCAAAGGCGTTTCAGAAGCGCGTGCAGTCAAACTGGTTTACAGTCTGCGCACGCTGGCGCGCATCCTGGTTAAGCCCTTCCCGCAAGCTAGCAAAGACGACGTTATTGCTTTAGTCGGCGAGCTAGAACGCTCGAAGTACGCGGAAAACACTAAGTACGACTTGAAAGTCATCTTGAAAATGTTTTTCAGGTGGTTGAAAGGCGGTGACGACGAAGCAACGCCGAAAGAAGTGTCTTGGATTAAGCCGCACTCAAACAACAAGAAGGTTAAGCTTCCTTCGGACTTATTGACGGAAGAAGAAGTCTTGAAAATGGTTCAAGCGGCTTCGAATCCGCGCGACAAAGCCTTCGTTTTAACGCTTTACGAAAGTGGTTGCAGAATCGGCGAGCTTCTTTCGTTGCGCGTGAAGAACGTTCAATTCGACCAATACGGCGCAGTTTTGCGCGTTACCGGCAAGACTGGAGACCGGCGCGTCCGAATTATTAGTTCCGCGCCTGCGCTCGCCGCTTGGCTCGAGAATTACGAGGGACGCGATGACCCTGAAGCGGTGTTGTGGCCGCCGAGGTCGAACAATCATCACGCAACGAATTACGCGTCTTTGCATCACTCAGCTTACAACGTGCTGCGGAACTTGGCTTTGAAGGCGGGAATTAAGAAACACGTTCACCCGCACTTGTTCAGGCACAGCAGGGCAACCGCGCTAGCAAACAAACTCACTGAAGCTCAGATGAAGGAGTATTTCGGCTGGACTCAAAGCAGCGAAATGGCGAGCGTCTACGTTCACTTAAGCGGACGCGACGTTGACAACGCGTTGCTCGAGCTTCAAGGCTTCGGGAAACCAATCCAAAAACAAGAAGAAGTAATGAAAGTAGCTTTTTGCCGGCGTTGCCACGAAAAAAACTCGCCGTCAAACAAGTACTGCGCCCGCTGCGGAACACCAATCGACGACTCGATGGTAACGCCGAGCGACGCATCAAGGCAAGAAAATTCTTTGATGGGCGCATTACTCCAAGACCCGGAAGTAAAAGAATTACTCGCGAAGAAAGCGGTTGAACGAGGGTTAAACGGTTTAGGGTTGTTAGGCGGTTGAAAAAATGAGTTTAGACGACCTAATGGGATACTGTTTCAAAGGCGCGTTATTCATAACCGCGGGCGTAGGCTTACTGCTTTTCTTGAGTCCGTTAATCATCGGTTTCACGGTAATATGCGTTTTTGGTTGGATTGCCATGAAAGTAAGCGGTTGGCTTGAAAAACGGGAGGAATACCGGCGGGCGCACAGGAGTTTGACTCTCGATGAAATAGCGGAGTTAGACAAGAGCACGCACACTCCAGAGTTTGAACGGGAAATGAAGGAAAGGAGCGAAGAAAGCTTGAAACGCGCCGTCAAGGCTGCGGAGAAGTATTCGAGGGATCTCGCGCAAAATTTCGGTGAAGAACAACAAAACGCTGAACCGGAAACCGCCTTGGACGACGAGGAAGAAGAAACCGTTGAAGAAGAACACGAATACGATTTGTCTGCGCCCTTGCATTTGGATAACCAGTTGACTTTCAGTCAGAAGGAAAAGTTGTACGCTAAAGGCTATCAAGTCCTCAAAACCAGCGCGTTTGGCGACTCGGGCGCAGCGCATTACTGGGTTATGCCGCGTCACAACGAAAGCAAAGAACACGCCTTCT
>CAZOKY010000117.1:0-1809 GCA_964580705.1 Microcaldota archaeon
GCGGCAGCGGAAACGCGTCGCGCGCTTCCCGCCGCGAAGAAAAAACAGTTCACGTTGAAAGAGTGTGAGGTTTGCAAAGTTCACGAATAGAAGAATGTTTTGGTTTAGCCGAGAAAGGAGTTGGTTTGATTTTGGTTTCTGCCGCGGCGTGCAACAAAAACAAGAGAATAGGCTGGTTCAGCGACACGTTCGAGCAAAACAACGGAATAGCGACGTATCTGCAAGAGATTCTGCCCGTAATCAAGGCGCGCGACTGTTTCGACGTCACGCTTTACACTGGACGCGTGAGCAGGGATTACGCTTTCCCCGTCGAGTCGTTGAGGCATCTTCCGTTTCCCTTGTTTCCATCCTATGATTTGGTTTTGTCTCCGTTCAAGTGGTTCAAGTGCGACGTCATTCACGCGCACACTCCGTACTTGCTCGGAATCAAGGCGGCGAAACTCGAGATGCCGAAAGTCGTGACGGCTCACTTCCTCCCGTTTCATTTCTTCGAGTGGGCGTTCGGATCCAACCAGCCAGCGATTATTGAAAACGCGGGTTGGGCGTTCGAATCGTGGTTCTTGAACCAGTTCGACGTCGTCGTCTGCCAAACGAAAGTGGGAAGGAAGTATTTCCACAAGATGGGCCTCAAGAAGCCGGTTCAAGTGATTCCCAACGGAATGAATTTGTCGCGCTACAAAGGCGGTTCAGCCAAGCGTTTCTACGAGCACTACGGGTTCAAAGACTTCGCCTTATTCGTCGGACGGGTCGACGCAAGCAAGCACCCGGAGTGGATAGTTGAAGCCGCGCGTCGGTTGCCAAAGCAGTTGTTCGTTATTTCGGGCACGGGAACGATGGTCGACAAGCTCGAGCACTTGCCGAACATCAAGTTTCTCGGGCGCTTGTCGCGCAGCGACTTGATAGACTGTTACACTGCCGCGACAGTCGCGTTGATGCCGAGCAAGGTGGAGACTGAAGGACTCGTCGCTCAGGAAGCGATGGCGTGCGGCACTCCCGTAATAATTTCCGACAACGAGATTCTCAACGAAGTCGTCGGCAAAGCGGGGCTCGTGTGCAGAAACGCTGAAGAATTAGCCGCGCACGTGGAAACGATTGCTGGCGACTCGAAACTACGGAAAGAACTCGGCGCAAGAGCGCTCGCGAAAGTGGGGGAGCGAGACGTCACCAAGTCGGTAGACGCGTTGTTCGACTTGTACGAGGAACTGCTTTAAGCCCAGGGATGTGCGCGCGCGGTTTTCAGCAGTTAGCCAAGGCGGGAAAGCGTTCGCGCAACGACGCGGCGCCTTGCAAGCCGGAAAGCGTTTGCCCGTCCACGACGAGCGACGGCGTCGAAGCGATTGCGAAGCGCTGCTTGAGCATGTCGACTACTGTAACGTCGAAATCAGTCGGAAGCGCGAACAACCAAACCTTGTCGGGACACGCTTGCTTTAACGAGAGAAGTGCCCTCGCTTGCGCGGCGCAGTCGCCGCACTCCGCGTTTTCAGGGTAAAAATAAAGCATCGTCGTAACGTTCGAAGCGCAGATTTTCTTGAGGTTTTCCGCGCGCAGCCACAACTCCGTATTGAACAAAACGTACTGCCGTTTCAGCGAGTAATAGGATTCATCGATTTTGTTTGCTTCCCGCAACGCTTCGAGCTGTTCGCCTAAGCGCCCCACGCGCTGCAGTTGCGCCGTCATTTCCTTGGAATATACGGAACAGAACTGCGGGTCCGTCTTGAACGTCTCGAAGAAAACCATTCCGACTCGCGCTTCCTCCGCCTGCAAACGCAGCGCGCCGAGTTCGTTTTGCGCCGCTTGCGTGCGCGTCGA
>CAZOKY010000118.1:0-1759 GCA_964580705.1 Microcaldota archaeon
GAACAATTATGTGCAACAAAGCTTTAAATATTGCTATGACGCAAATAACGAAGTTCAGCGCCGCGCAAAGCGCACTGTGCGTTCATCGCAGCGCGTTCAGGGGTGTAAACGTTTGAAAGGCGAATTACTTTGGCGAAAACGCGAAACGAACGGAAAACGCGGATTGCGTGAAAACGTTGTTGACGGAGGACGAAGTCCCGCGCCGTTACTACAACTTGTGCGCGGACTTGCGCTCGCCTTTGCCGCCCCCGTTGAATCCCGCTACGCGCGAACCGATTAATCCTGCTGCTCTCGAAGCTATTTTTCCGAAGGAAATCGTGCGGCAGGAAACGAGCGCCGCGCGTTACATCGATATTCCCGAGCCCGTGCGGGAAGCGCTTCTTCGTTTGGGAAGGCCCACGCCGCTAGTAAGAGCGAAACGGCTCGAAAATTTTTTGGGGACTCCTGCGCGCATTTACTTCAAGAACGAGTCGCTTAACCCGTGCGGTTCGCACAAACCGAACACAGCAATCGCGCAAGCTTACTACAACGCGCGCGAGGGAACGGAAACGCTCGTTACCGAGACGGGCGCCGGGCAGTGGGGCACGGCGCTTTCTTACGCGAGCATGCTTTTCGGGCTCAAGTGCAAAGTGTTCATGGTGCGCGTTTCGTTCAACCAGAAGCCTTACCGCAAAGTCGCGATTAACGCGTACGGCGCGGAAGTCGTGGCGAGTCCGAGCAACGAAACGGCGTTCGGACGAAAAGTTCTCGCCGAGAATCCGGCGCACCCCGGAAGTTTGGGAATCGCGATAAGCGAAGCAATCGAGAGCGTTGTGACTACGCCGGACGGGAAAGCGAAGTACGCGCTCGGAAGCGTGCTAAACCACGTGATGCTGCACCAAACCGTAATCGGTCAAGAAACGAAGGCGCAATTCGAAAAACTCGGAATCGAGCCGGACGCGCTCGTCGGGTGCGTGGGCGGCGGCTCGAACTTTGCCGGTTTCGTTTTTCCTTTCGCGGGCGAAGTATTGAATGGAAAAAGAGAATGCGATTTCGTAGCTGTAGAGCCGAAGAGTTGTCCTAGCGTGACGCAAGGCAAATACGATTACGATTTCGGCGACACGGCGGGATTGACGCCGCTCCTCAAGATGTACACGCTCGGGCACGCTTTCGTTCCGTCGCCGATTCACGCGGGCGGTTTGCGTTACCATGGAATGGCGCCCCTCGTTTCAGCTCTCGCGAAAGAAGGCGTCGTGCGCGCGCTAGCTTTCGAACAAAAAGAGGTTTTTGAGGCGGGAATGATTTTCGCGCGAACTGAAGGAATCATTCCCGCGCCGGAAACCTGTCACGCCATCAAGGCAGTCATCGACATGGCGGCGGAATGCAAGAAAAAAGGCGAGGAACGCGTCATCGCTTTCAACTTGAGCGGGCACGGCTTGCTCGACTTGCAGGGTTACGACGATTTCATGGAAGGAAAAATAAAGTGATTAGCGTGACCGCCGCGAACCACTTGATTTCCTTCGTCGATGCGGACGCGTTGTTGTGCCACGAACGCGTTTCCAGGAAAAAACTCGCGAAAGTAAAGAAAAGCATTAAGCGATTCGGCTTGCGAACGCCTTTGCTGGTTGATTACTCAAGTTTCACGGTTCTCGACGGCCACCACCGCCTGCACGCGCTCCGCGAGTTGGGTGCGAGGCTCGCGCCCGTTTTCTTCGTCGATTACTCGCATGAAGCCGTTCGGCTTAAGCCGCGGCGCAGACGAATCCGGGTTTCGAAAAAG
>CAZOKY010000119.1:0-1749 GCA_964580705.1 Microcaldota archaeon
AAACGCGCCGGTATTCGAAACGCTCGCGCCCGCAATAAAAGGCTTTGACCTCGTCATCGCCACGACGGGCGTTCCATCGCGTTTCCACTCAGCAGAATTCAAGAATTGCGTGACGGCGGCGCAAGCCGCCGCGAAAGCCAAGAAAGCGGGGGTTAAGAGCGTGGCTTTAGTTTTCGGTTCCGAAGACGTCGGATTAACGCAGGAAGAAATCGCGCAATGCGATTTCACCGCGTTCGTTCCGACGCACGCCGACTACGCCGTCATGAATCTCTCGCATGCCGTAGCTGTAACGCTTTACGAATTCCGCAGGCAAGAAAGCCAAAGTCAAACAAATGATGCCGGCACCAAGGAAATTTACAAGGCGGCTTCGCCTGGAAAAAGAAAGGCGCTCGCAACGTTATTCGAAGCAATCGTAAAGAAACCTCCAGGAGTAAGGGACAAAAAGAAAGTGTCTCTCGCTTTCAAGCGCGTGTTAGAGCGAGCGGTGGTGGCGCAAGACGAAGCGCAAGCGTTGTTCGCCGAGTTCGGTGAACTCGCGAAAGAAAAAGCAACTCGAAGAAAATAATTTTATTAAAGCGCGTTCAAAAAATGACGAGGTGAATTCATGCGAAAACCATTGAAGCCGTTTGAAGGAATGATGGCGAGACCGAGGCCGATAGCGAGCGACGGCGGGATAAACGCGCGTTTCGAAGCCGGAATGGGAGTAAGGTCTTACCACTCGCTGGAATTAAGCGTGCCGGACGAGTCTCAAGCACGGGGCGAACGCACGATAGGCGTGTTGCGGTTTGAACCAATGGGAAACGGTTTGTTGGCTAAGGTAGTGAAACCCGGCGCGCTTCAAAGCGGCTCGCAAAAACGAGTCGTCAACCGAACGGAACCCGAATCGCCCGCCGACATCCTCCGAGTAGCGATTACGCTTCTCGGCAAAATGCCGAAAAAAAATAAAATGCCGTTAACTAAATTTAAAGCCGGCGATTTTTCTAGAGCGGCGATTAAAGCGCTTTCGCTGCAAAGCCAAACATAGGAATTGAAAAAAAGCGTTCTGGCGCGTTGAAACGACGGCGCTGAAAAAAGAGTTTCAGGCGGGTAATTCCTTTGTCCAAGAAAAACAGCGAAAAAAACAGCGCGAAAAGCGCGGCGCGAGGAGTCGAGTTCCGAAAAAGCGCGGGAGTAATAGTTTACAAGCGCGGCGCTCAAGGAAACCGCGAATTTCTTCTTTTAGAGTACGGCGCCGGCCGGCACTGGGATTTCGCGAAAGGCGGAGTCGAGAAAGGCGAAAGCGAGCGCGAAGCCGCGGCGCGCGAACTCAAGGAAGAAACCGGCTTGGAAGGCGTGCGCTTCGCCGAAGGCTTCCGCGAGACGCTGCACTATTTTTTCCGCGACAAGCACGCTGAAAGCGAGCGCAAGCCCCTAGTATCGAAAACCGTCGTCTTCTTCCTCGCCGAAGCACCCGCCGGCGCGCGCGTGCGCGTGTCGTTCGAACACTCGAAATTCATTTGGCTTCCTTTCGAGGAAGCGCTGTGGCGAGCGACGTTCGGAAACGCCAAAGAAATGCTGCGCAAGGCGGAAGAACACTTGAAGAAGAAAACCTGAAGGCGAAATAAAAAATGAAGAAAATTAAACTGCGTTTCCGACGAGCTAAGCAACGCGACTTGGATTTCGTGTTGCGCGGCATGAACGAAGTAGAATTCGTGATAGAAAAATTAAAGCCGACGAAGAAAAAAATTGTTGAACGAAGAAGGCAGGCGG
>CAZOKY010000120.1:0-1730 GCA_964580705.1 Microcaldota archaeon
TGCGCGTTGGCTGCGCGTTCGTTCGGCTCGGAGTTCGCGCCGTTTCTCGAATCGTCGTCGGTGCTCATGCGGACTGCTTCGCTTTGCGGTTTAGGGCAGTGCGCGATCGGCGCTCTCGCGAGCGCGGTGAAACAGTTTCCTTCAGAATTCCGTTAAAGCATTTTGGGTTTTCGTTGAAACAATCTGGTGATTCGAAAAGTGGATAAAACGACTAAAGTGGATTTCACGTTGGACGGCAGGAAAATAAGCGCGGAAGAAGGAGCGAATTTGCTTGAAGTCATTCGCGCGAACGGCACCGCGCTTCCCGGCGTTTGTTATGAGGAAGGGAAGCCGCCAATCGGGAAATGCAGGATGTGCGTAGTCGACATCGCGGGCGTTTACCGCACGGCGTGCACGGTGAAAGTCACTGCGGGAATCGAAGTGAAGACGGACACGCCTGAATTGCGCGAAATGCGCGCGGCTTACGAAAAATTGTTGGGTAAAACCGGCGACAAGAATAACTCCGGCGAAAAGAAGTCGAAGCCGCTCGTCTGCAGCACTTCCGACGGCTGCGGCTTGTTTTACTTGGACGCGTCGAAATGCATTTTGTGCGGTTCGTGCGTGCGCGCCTGCAACGAGCAAAACATCAACTCGCTTGCGATGGTGAGCCGCGGGGACAAGGCGCGCGTTCAAACCGAGTTCAACGTTGCAATCGACGACTCGCGTTGCGTCTTGTGCGGAAAATGTTCGGTTAAGTGCCCCGTTCACGCGATTGAAGTGCGCGACGACACTGAACGCGCTTTCGCCGCGCTCAAGGACGCGAAGAAAAACGGGAAGACCGTCGTAGTGCAGACGGCGCCGTCGATTCGCGTTGCGTTAGGCGAAGAATGCGGTTTCCCGCCGGGAACGCGCGTGACAGGCAAAATGGTTGCCGCGCTGCGGCGCCTGGGATTCGCTGCCGTGTTCGACACGGATTTCGGGGCGGATTTGACGATAATGGAGGAAGCGAGCGAACTCAAGAAGTATTTAGGCAAACGCCTCGTCGTGACTTCGTGCTGTCCTGGCTGGATTATCACGGCGGAAAAGTATTACCCCGAGATTCTTCCGTTTCTCTCGAGCGCGAAGAGCCCGCAAACCATGGTCGGCGCCATGATCAAGTCGTATTGGGCGAAAAAGAAGGGAATCGACCCGAAGAATATCGTAGTCGTGAGCATTCTTCCTTGCACGGCCAAGAAATTCGAGGCTTCGCGTCCAGAGTTGTCGAACGACGGACTGGCGAACGTTGATATCGCGTTGACGACGCGCGAACTCGGGAAAATGATTAGGAAAGCGGGAATCGATTTCGCAGCGCTCAAGGACGAGGATTTCGATGGTTTTCTAGGCGAGTCGACGGGAGGCGGAGTCATTTTCGGCGTGACGGGGGGAGTCACGGAAGCGGCGTTGCGCATGGTTTTTCCGGAACACAAGCCTGAGTTCAAGGAAGCGCGGGGTTTGGAAGGAATCAAAGTCGCGGAAATCGGTGCCGGCGGCGCAGGCAGCGGAGCGGGAAGCGGCGAAGGCGGCAAGGCGCGCATCGCCATAGCCAACGGCATAGGGAACGCGCGCAAGCTCATGGACGCGGTAGTGAGCGGCAAGGAAAAATTCGATTTCATCGAGATAATGGCGTGCGAAGGCGGGTGCGCCGGCGGGGGAGGACAGCCGAGGCCGACGACGAAGAGCGTCATCGAGGCGCGCACGAAAGGGCTTTACGG
>CAZOKY010000121.1:0-1686 GCA_964580705.1 Microcaldota archaeon
TTGCGTTTCCTCGGCAGGCACTCGCTAGCGGTTTACTTGCTGCACCAGCCGGTTTTGCTGGCGGCGTTGCTTTTCGCGGGAACGCGTCCGGCGGGTTTAAACTTGTTCGGGCTAGTTTGACTGCCGTTGATTTAAAACTTACAGGAGGGCTTTGATTCCGAAAACGATTAACTGCACTCCTTTGCCTAGCAGAATGAGTCCCATTACTTTAGAGAAAACCGCGATGAACCGTTTGCCGAGAACGCGGTCAAGGCGGTTGGCGTAACGCAGGATGAGCCAACTAGCGGCGACTACGAACACGATTGCCGCGAACGCCGTAAACACGCCGCTCTCTTCACTCGTGAGCAGCACGCTAGTCAAAACTCCGGGCCCCGTAAGCATTGGCGTGCCGATGATTAAGCCGATGGCGTTCGGGTCGTTTTGTTCTTGCTTCGATCCGAAGTGGATGCTGAGCACGGTCTGCAAACCCAGTATTCCGAGCACGATGCCGCCCGCGATCTTGAATCCCGCCATCGACAATTCAGTCAACTGGAGGAGAAGCGGTCCGACGAGCAGGAACGCCACCGCGAGTCCGCCGGCAACGAGCGCGGCTTGGTTTATCGTAGCGTGTTTCGCCGCGGCCTTCAAGTCTTTCGTGAGCGCGAGGTAAACGGGAATGCTCGACAACGGGTTCATTACGATGAAGAGCGTCACGGCTGCCGCGATGAATTCTGCCACTGAAAACGCGAACAATAAAGCCAAAACTAACAACTCGCTGGTTTCACGGGTTTCGTGGGTTTGATTTCTAATTTTTCTAATCGATTCAAGCGGAATGCGCTTTTAAATCTTGCGGAAAAAAGCAAAAAATTTCGTCGAACTAAACGTCTACGGAATAAAACGCCGTTTCGCCGATTTTGTGGCTTAACTTGAACCTGTTATTTCCGACAACCGCGCTTCGCGCTACTCCGCGTCCGCCTGGAGTCGTTCCAGTCAATTTTATTGTTTTAACGCCTCTTTCAACCAAAACATTGTTTGTAGCATTCAATAAAGCGAGTCCGATTCCTTTTCTTCGCCAATCAGGATGCACGAATTCGAATCCGCCGGGCGAAGTTCGGTTGTTGAAATTTGTGAACCTTAGTCCGACCAAACGGTTTCCGTGAAAAGCCCCCAAAAAAAGTTTTTCAACGTCCGGATTTGGCAGCCAGGTTTTGGGTTCAGCGTGATTTTCTATTATTTTGCGGTGTTCTTTTTTTCTCGCGGTTTTAGCCAGTTCAACCAATTCCCTTCGCAAGGCAGGAGTAAGAGTTTTTAATTCAGCTATTTCGACTACTGGCGTCGCGCGAGGCTGTTGCGGTTTTGCTTTACGAATCAAAGGAATAATCACGGCGTCAATCTGTTGCGGTCGCGCGGGAACAACGCGCACTCGCGAATGTTGTCGCGCGCGGCGAGGCGCATCGTCAAGCGCTCGAGCCCGATGCTCCAACCAGCGTGCGGTATCGCGCCGTAACGGAAAGCGTCGACGTACGGCTCGAAATCCTTCGGGTCAAGCTCGTGAAAACGCAACTGTTTTTGCAGCAAGTCGGGGTCGTGAATGCGCTGCGCGCCGCTCGCGATTTCCAAGCCTTTAAAGACGAGGTCGTACGCCTTGCAAATTTTCGGTTCTTCTGGCAACAGCATGGAAGAGACCGCGCGCGCCGTCGTGGGCCC
>CAZOKY010000122.1:0-1638 GCA_964580705.1 Microcaldota archaeon
CGCGCTTTCCCACTACACAGTTCGCCGTCCCCCTCATTCACAGCGCTTTCGAAAACACTGCCGCGGTGGCGAGCGGAGTAACTCGCGCGCTGAAGCAGCAAGGCAAGAAGGGGACGACTTGCGTTATCGCGGGCGACGGAAGCACGTACGACATCGGTTTCGGTATGCTCAGCGGCGCCATGGAGCGAAACGAGGATTACATTTACGTTTGCTACGATAACGAGGCTTACATGAATTGTTTGAGTCCGTCTACTCTCGTGATGACTGAAGACGGCTTGAAGGAAATAACGAAAGTGCGGGAGGGCGACAAGGTTTACGCGTTGGACCAAAAAACGCGCGAACCAGTTTTAAAGGAGTGCACGGGCGTTTTCAACAACGGCGAGCACGGGATATTCGAACTCGATACCTTGCACCACTCGATTAAAGCCACTTCCAACCACCCTTTCCTGACGCTTGAACGAAAAGGCAGGGGAAAGGAAAACGAGTTAGTTTGGAAACAGATTTGCGAGCTAGATGCGGGAGACCAAGTGGTGGTTTTGAAAAAACTGGATGTAAGAAAATCGTTCGATTTCGGCAGTCTGAAATTCGAGAAAAAGCGGAAGGGCGACTACAAAGTCAACAAGTTGAACGAAGTAACGTTGCCTGAACGCTCGAATCCGGACGTTATGAAGTATTTCGGCTTGTTTGTCGGCGACGGTTGGGTCAGACACGGAAGAGGCGAAGTCGGATTCGCGTTGCCTGAAGGCAAGGCGGGGCGCAAGGTTTTGCTTGAACTCCACGAAAAAATCTTCGGCTGCAAGACGAGCGTCGACGAGAATTACGTTTCCATTCGTTCGGTGAATCTCGCGCGTTTCATCGAGTCGCTCGGTTTCGGAGAAGGCGCGAAAAACAAGACAATTCCTGGTTGGGTGTTCGCGCTTCCCTCCGAGGAAAAAGAAGCGTTCATTGAGGGGCTCATGCTTTCCGACGGTTACAAGCTCAGAAACAGTTGGAGGTACGTGTCCGCGAGCTTCGACTTATTGAAGCGCTTGCGGCTGTTGCTGCAAACGATTGGCTGGAGAGTCGGAAAAATTCACCGCCAAAAGAAAAGCAAGGGCGAGAAATGCGTTTACAGGCCGCTCTTGAAAGACTGCGAATACGGGTATGTATGCTTCAGCAGAAAGAGCGAGTGGAACACGAAAAAATACGCCGGTCAATACAAATACCAAAACTTTTTAGTGAAAAACACGAGTTTCGACTTGGAGACGATAACGAGCATTAACTTAATCGGCAGGGAACCGACTTTTGATTTGCGAGTCGAAGGGGAACACAATTTCATTGCCGACGGCTTCGTAGTCCACAACACGGGAGTGCAGCGCAGCGGAGCGACCCCCTTCCATGCAAGCACTACAACCTCGCCCAAAGAAATTGCGGGGAAGACGGAGTGGAAGAAGAATCTCGCGTTCATCGCCGCCACGCACGGAGTTCCTTACGCGGCTACGGCGAGCATCGGCTTTTTCCTTGACTTGAAGAAGAAGCTCGAGTACGCGAAAACCCTCAAGGGCTTCCGCCTCATAATCGTGAGCGCGCCTTGCCAACTCGGCTGGGGTTACGACAAAAGCAAGACGATGGAAGTCGCGCGCCTCGCCGTCAAAACCG
>CAZOKY010000123.1:0-1626 GCA_964580705.1 Microcaldota archaeon
AGCTTTCTTGGTTGCGGACGAAATTCTCGCGAAAGCAATCGGCGGACTCGTCTTCACGATAACGCAGCCGTCGTTGGTGAACATCGATTTCGCGGACGTGCGCGGAATCATGGGGCACGGAGACGTCGGAATGATTGCGGTCGGAAGCGGCAAGGGCCCGAACAAGGTCGATGACGCAGTTGACGGAGTCATGAAGAACCGTTTGCTCGACGTTGATTTCCAAGGAGCGAAAGGCGCGTTAATCCACATTGCTGGAGGCAGCGATTTGACGTTGGGTGACGCGATTCGCGCGGGCGAAATGATTACGGAGCAAATGGATCCGCAGGCGAACGTCAAGTGGGGAGCGCGCTTGGTTCCGGACTACGACGGCAAAATCGAGGTTACGGCGATTGTTACGGGCGTGAAGAGCCCGAACATTACCGGGCGTTCGTTCACGGAGAAGAAGGCGGTGAAAGAGCCGGGTTACGACATCGAAATACTGTCGTAAGCCGTCCCGTAGTTCGTTGAGTTTTAATTTTGTTTTTTTTATTTTTTTAATTTTTTTCTTCCGTTTGGATTGTTTTTTTCGTGAAAGCCCTGTTTTCTTTTTGAGGGCTGGATTGAACGAGGGAAGCGCGTTTCAAAACCCACCGAAAAGCGTTTCCGATTTCGAGGGCGAAAGCATCGCAGCGAGGAACCCGCAAAAAACGCGAAAAAGATATTGTTGATACTTTGGCGTAGCGAAATAGTTTGCGAAAAAACGGGGTTTTCGCCGCGGAACCGAATCCTTGAATAAAAAAAAGAAAAAACGCGGGTGGGCCAACAAAAAAAGAAGGAAAGAAGAAAAGGAAAAAAAGAAAAATTGAGTGAAAAAAGGCGCAAGAGGAGGCGAAAAAAGAAAATGAATTCGTTGGTTGCAGACGCCCTCAAGTACGGAGGCCCAAGCAGTTTGCCTGAAGTCGTAGGCAAAAACTTTACGCCCGCTAAAGTGAAGATTACGGTAGTCGGAGTTGGAGGAGGCGGAACGAACACTGTTTCGCGCCTGCACAAAATGGGTGTTGAAAGCGCGAACACCATCGCCGTCAATACGGACCAAAAGCACTTGCAAGTGTGCGAAGCAGACAAAAAAATACTTATCGGAGCGCAGCTCACGAAAGGCTTGGGCGCAGGCGGTTTCCCGGAAGTCGGAATGAAAGCCGCCGAACAGGCGAGGGACAAGTTCGCGGAAGTCTTGAAGGACAGCGAGCTCGTCTTCATTACCGCTGGAATGGGCGGAGGAACGGGAACCGGCGCGGCGCCCGTAATCGCTGACGTCGCCAAGAAAAACGGGGCGATCGTCGTAGCCATGGTCACGTTTCCGTTCGCGCTCGAACGCGCGCGCCTCGAGAAAGCCGATTGGGGACTCGACGCGTTGCGTGAAAGCTGCGATACAGTCGTAATAATCGACAACAACCGACTCGTTTCTTACGTGCCGAACCTGCCTATGAACCAAGCGTTCGCCGTCGCGGACACGCTCGTCGCGCGCTCCGTCAAGGGAATCGCGGACACCGTGATGCTGCCGAGTTTGATGAACATCGATTTTGCCGACTTGCGCATGATAATGGAGCGCGCGGGCATCGCGATGATTAGCATCGGCGAAGGAAGCGG
>CAZOKY010000124.1:0-1541 GCA_964580705.1 Microcaldota archaeon
ACAAAACGCTGTCGCGAGTCGCGCGAATACTCGGCGCGCCCAGCGACAAGGAAGCCGGAATCGAGTTCTTCGTCTCGAAAAACACTCGAGTGAAAAACAAGCAGCACGTCGCCACGCTTTACAGCGACAGCAAAGAAAAAATCGATCACGCTTTCGAACAAATCAAGAAAACGCCGGTAATCGAAATCGAGAAACTCGTCTTCGACGTGGTTTGAAACCGGTTTGAATGCGGTTTGAAAAAACGACGAAACCAAAAACCAACAAAAACTTTAAAACCGCGGCTGGCGAAACAACTACTCCCGAAGCGACGCAAAGGTGAGAACTCGAAAATGATTGAAATCCGTTTACACGGCCGCGGAGGACAAGGCGCCGTAACAAGCGCGGAAATCCTCGCGAACGCCGCGTTCAACGACGGAAAAAACGCGCAATCGTTCCCCGCGTTCGGCCCCGAACGAAGCGGCGCGCCCGTCAAAGCGTTTTGCCGCATAGCCGAAGCGGGCGAAGGCGAGCGCGTGCGGTTGCACGAGGAAGTGAACGAACCCGACTATCTCCTCGTACTCGATGAAACGCTGGCGGAAGCGGCTTTCGCGGGCGGAGTCAAGAAAGGCAAAGGCGCGACGACTGCAATCATCGCAACGAAACGCACGGCTTCGGAATTCAAAGCCCCTGCAGGCGTCAAAGTTTTGACGGTCGACGCTTACGCGATCGCGCGCGAACTCCTCGGCGCGCCGTTCGTGAACACTATCATCATCGGCGCGTTCGCCAAAGCAAGCAACGGAGTCGTCACGCTCGAAAGCGTCGAAAAGGCGTTGAAGCGCCGTTTCAACGAGCAAGTCGCCGCCAAGAATTACGCCGCAGTCAAAAAATGTTACGACGCGCTCAAGGCTTGAAAACGCGGAAACAAAAAGAGCTGCTAAGAGCTACTAAAAATTTAGAACTAGCTGCGTCACTTACTGCGGTCCGCCGAATTGCTCGAGTTCCTCCTGCTTCTTGCGGTAGAAAGAGTAAGCCAAAACGCCTAACAGCAAAATCAAAAGCAAGGCTACGAACGGCGAGTAATCCACGGACTGGTTTTTGTTCGACGAAGAAGAGGAAGACGAAGGCGCCGCGTTGCAGTCGTTGAAAACCTTCAAGATTTGCGTCAACTGCGCCTTGACGGCGTTAGCCTTTTCCAACGCCTTCTCGTAACCCGACGGCGAGTCCTTCGACATGAAGTAACGCGCGTCATTCCAATCCTTGCGCACTTGAGCAAAAGAAGCTTGCGAAACGCCGCACGCCTCGATGCTAGCCTCGTTGTTGAACAACGATTCGACCGGCGTCTCAAGCGACGCAACGAGGTCTAACGCCTCGCGCCTGTTCTTACGGTAAAGCATGGATTCAATGCTGTCGTTAACCCACTTGTCGTTCGCCGCTACGAGGCGACCGAATTCCAGCTGCGGTTGTTGCGAAACGAACTTGTTCCTCAAATCGCTTAAACCCACGTCGCGCAAAACTTTCAAATTATCGTTCAGAAAAAACGAACTTCACTTGATTATTGCGTA